>NZ_BAAGYK010000039.1:0-24660 GCF_054779355.1 Azotobacter armeniacus | reverse complement strand
GTCGGAAGCTCTCCATAGCAGCATAACCAATGGGATGGACTCCTCCTTATCCCACTCCGTCCGGCACTGATGCGCCAAGATGTCAGGTGTGAGTCGCCAGCCATTATCAGGTTGATCGCTGATGCCCAAGTAGGCTCTCCTCTCACATCAATTCACGTCATGGCAGGGCCGCCCGCCGCAGGTGTCGTTGTCGGTGAAGAAGCTGGCACTGGCGCTGCCGCCCGAAGTCTTGACGGGCATCACTTGACGTCAGGGTACTGCAGCATGCCGGCCAGGCAGTGGTTACATCTGTTGCAATGACTGCTCGTCGAATGAGCTGCGGACCAAGCCAAGCGGGCCCACAACTGGCTGTCCGCCTTGGAGGAGGATACGCAGTGGCGCATCGAGCGGGAACTACCAGAACCTCAAGCAAGATCTCAGGTTGGGCCATGAGGGACGTGGCTGGCAAAGATTCCATCATCGCCGCCTACGGTTTCTTGGGCGCGCAGCGTACTGATGAACAGGATAGTCAAGGGAATTCATCGAATACCAGGCGCCTGTGCTTCCCGCGGACACCTTCCACGCGGCAGCCCAGCGTGTGTAACGTCGCGTCTTATCCTTGATCCGACGCTGTTCACCTGCCCAGTGTCCATCACTGATTGAACTTCACCACTGTCTGTGCTGTGGCTTGTGCATGCGGCATCTACGCTTGTGGCACAGTAAGACTGGCCAGAATAACCACAAACGAGACTCTTCAGATGCCAAAGAAGCGAGCCCTTGTTGCTGTGGTTCCTACCCTTGCTCTGGTCGTGCTTGTTCTGAGCGGTTGTAAGCAGGAGTCGCCACCGCCTCCGCATCAGACGCCACAAGTTGGTGTCATCATCCTTGAGCCGCAGCCGTACGTGCTGACCCATGAGCTGCCGGGACGTACTGCTGCCTATCGAATCGCAGAGGTGCGCCCCCAGGTCGATGGCATCATCCAGAAGCGTTTGTTCAGTGAAGGCAGTGAGGTCAAGGCCGGGCAGCAGCTGTACCAGATTGATGCGGCAGTGTATGAGGCGACACTCAAGGAGGCCGAGGCCAACCTGGCCTCGAGCAAGTCGCTGGCGGGCCGCTATGCCGTACTGGTCAAGAGCCGGGCGGTGAGCCAGCAGGCTTATGACGAGGCGCGGGCAGCCAGTCTGCAGGCTGAAGCCAGCCTGGAAAAGGCCCGAATCGACTTGTGCTACACCAAGGTATTGGCACCCATTGCCGGGCGCATCGGTCGCTCTGCCGTGACCGAAGGGGCGCTGGTGAGCAATGCCCAGAGTCAGGTAATGGCGACCATCTATCAGCTCGATCCCATCTATGTCGATGTCATCCAGCCGGCGCGCGAACTGCTTGCCCTGCGCCGCGATCTGGCCAATGGTCGTCTGGAGAGGATGGGGGAGCGCGCGGCCAGGGTGGTCCTGACGCTGGAGGACGGTAGCGAATATGCCCATGAGGGTAGGCTGGAGTTCTCCGAGGTTTCGGTCGACCAAGGCACGGGCTCGGTGACCCTGCGCGCCGTATTTCCCAATCCCGAGCGAGAACTGTTGCCCGGCATGTTTGTCCATGCCCGCCTGTTCGGTGGGCTGAAGAGCGAGGCAATTCTCGCACCCCAGCAGGGCGTGACGCGCAATACCAAGGGCGAGGCCATGGCCATGGTGGTCAATGCGGAGAACAAGGTTGAGCTGCGGATGCTTAAGGCAGAGCGCACTGTCGGCAACCGCTGGCTGGTGAGCGAGGGACTCATCCCCGGCGACAGGCTGATCACCGAAGGCCTGCAGTTCATTCGGCCGGGCATTGAGGTCAAGGTAGTGCCGGCGGGCAATGTCGGGCAAAACACTAAGGCGCCCACATTGCCTCCAGGTTAGAAGGGCTGCGCAAGGGAATAGCATGCAATGTCCAGATTCTTTATCGACCGCCCCATCTTCGCCTGGGTGATCGCCCTGGTGATCATGCTAGCCGGCGGCTTGTCTATCCTCGGTCTGCCGATCAACCAGTATCCGAGCATCGCCCCGCCGGCGGTAGGCATTTCCGTGATCTATCCGGGCGCTTCGGCGCAGACCGTCCAGGATAGCGTGGTGCAGGTGATCGAACAGCAGCTCAACGGCATCGACAACCTGCGCTATATCACCTCGGACAGCAACTCCGATGGCAGCATGACCATCACCGCCACCTTCGAGCCCGGCACCGACCCGGACATTGCCCAGGTGCAGGTACAGAACAAGTTGCAGCTGGCCACGCCGCTGCTGCCGCAGGAGGTGCAGCAGCAGGGCATCCGGGTGACCAAGTCGGTGAGGAACTTCCTGTTGATCATCGGCTTCGTCTCCGCAGACGGCAGCATGGACCGGAACGATCTAGCCAACTACATTGTGTCGAATGTCCAGGACCCGATTTCCCGGGCCAGTGGGGTGGGCGACTTCCAAGTCTTCGGTTCGCAATACGCCATGCGCATATGGCTGGATCCGGCCCGGCTGAATAACTTCCAGCTGACCCCGGTGGATGTGCGCAATGCAGTCGAGGCGCAGAACGTCCAAGTCTCCTCCGGGCAGTTCGGCGGTCTCCCGGCCATGCCCGGCCAGCAGCTCAGCGCCACTATCATTGGCAAGACCCGCCTGCAGACCGCTGAGCAGTTCCGCGACATCCTGCTCAAGGTCAACGGCGACGGCTCGCAGGTGCGCCTTGGCGATGTCGCCGAAGTGGCACTGGGCGGCGAGAGCTACAGCATCACCTCGACCTACAACGGCCGGCCGGCCGCGGGAATGGCGGTCAAGCTCGCCATCGGCGCCAACGCGCTGGAAACGGCCCAGGCGGTGCGGGGTACCCTCGCCGAGCTAGAGCCCTTCTTTCCGCCGGGGATGAAGGTCGTCTACCCTTACGACACCACGCCGGTGATTTCCGCGTCCATCGAAGGGGTGGTGAAAACCCTCGGCGAGGCGATCGTGCTGGTCTTCCTGGTGATGTTCCTGTTCCTGCAGAACTTCCGTGCCACGCTGATTCCGACCCTGGCAGTCCCCGTGGTGCTGCTCGGCACCTTCGGCGTGCTCGCCGCATTCGGCTTCACCATCAATACCCTGACCATGTTCGCCATGGTGCTGGCCATCGGTCTGCTGGTCGACGACGCCATCGTGGTGGTGGAAAACGTCGAGCGGGTCATGATCGAAGATGGCCTGTCGCCACGAGAGGCCACGCGCAAGTCGATGGGACAGATCCAGGGCGCACTGGTCGGCATCGCCCTGGTACTGTCCGCGGTATTCGTGCCCATGGCTTTCTTTGGCGGCTCGACCGGGGTGATCTACCGGCAGTTCTCCATCACCATTGTCTCCGCCATGGCCCTGTCGGTACTGGTTGCGCTGATCTTCACCCCGGCCCTCTGCGCGACCCTGCTCAAACCCGCCGCCAAGGGCGAGCCTCATGAGAAGCGGGGCTTCTTCGGCTGGTTCAATCGCGCCTTCGAGCGCAGCGTGCGAGGCTATGAGCGGGGTGTCAGGGTCGTGCTCAGGCACAAGCTGCCCTATCTGCTGATCTACTCGGCGATCGTCGCCCTCATGGCCTGGCTGTTTACCCGCATACCGACCGCCTTCCTCCCCGACGAGGACCAGGGCGTGCTCTATGCCCAGGTGCAGACGCCCTCCGGATCCAGCGCCGAGCGTACCCAGCAGGTGGTGGACGAGATGCGCGACTACTTGTTGACCGAGGAAGGCCATCTGGTCAATTCGGTCTTCACCGTCACAGGCTTCAACTTCGCCGGTCGCGGGCAGAGCTCGGCCCTGGCCTTCATCGCACTGAAGCCTTGGGCCGAGCGAACTGGCGAGGAGGATGGTGTGTTCGCCCTCGCCCGGCGCGCCCAGCAGCGCTTCGCCACTTTCCGCGACGCCCTGGCTTTCGCCTTCGCCCCGCCGGCGGTGATGGAGCTGGGCAACGCCACCGGTTTCAACGTCTTCCTGCAGGACCGCGCCGGCGTCGGCCACGAGGCGCTAGGCGTGGCCCGCGACCAGTTTCTCGCCCGCGCTGCGGAGAGCCCGCTGCTCAGCCGGGTACGTGCCAACGGCCTGCGCGATGAGCCGCAGTACCGCCTGCTGATCGACGATGAGCAAGCCCGGGCCTACGGGCTGTCTCTGGCGGACATCAACAGCAGCGTTTCCATCGCCTGGGGCGCCAGCTACGTCAACGACTTCATCGATCGGGGCCGGGTGAAGAAGGTCTATCTGCAGGGCAAGGCCGAGGCGCGGATGAGCCCGGAGGATCTCGGCAAGTGGTACGTGCGCAACGCGGATGGCGCGATGGTGCCGTTCAGCGCCTTCGCCTCCGGCGAGTGGACCTATGGTCCGCCGAAACTGGCCCGCTATAACGGCGTTTCGGCGATGGAGATTCTCGGCGAGCCAGCGCCCGGCTACAGCTCCGGCGATGCTATGGCCGAGGTGGAGCGGATCGCTGGGGAGCTGCCACCGGGCGTCGGCTACGCTTGGACCGGACTGTCTTACGAGGAGCGTCTCTCTGGATCCCAGGCGCCGGCTCTTTACGCGCTGTCACTGCTGGTGGTGTTCCTCTGCCTGGCCGCCCTCTACGAGAGCTGGTCGATCCCCTTCTCGGTGATGCTGGTGGTGCCGTTGGGAATCATCGGCGCGCTCTGGTTCACCAGCCTGCGCGGACTGTCCAACGACGTCTACTTCCAGGTGGGCCTGCTCACTACCATTGGTCTTTCGGCGAAGAACGCGATCCTCATCGTCGAATTCGCCAAGGATCTGCACGAGCAGGGCATGAACCTGTTCGATGCGGCAGTCGAGGCTTGTCGCATGCGCCTGCGGCCGATCCTCATGACCTCCCTGGCATTCATCCTTGGCGTCGTGCCGCTGGCAATCTCCAGCGGCGCCGGCGCTGGCAGCCAACACGCCATCGGTACCGGGGTGATCGGCGGCATGCTCACCGCCACCGTGCTGGCGATCTTCTGGGTACCGCTGTTCTATGTGCTGGTGTCCTCCTGGTTCAAGGACTGGAATAGCGCACTCGACAGCGGCGAAGATGCATCGTGAGGCACCCGCCGCTCCGGAAGGTGGCAAGCGAAATTCGTCGCGGGCAACCGGGAAACGGCGTCAACAGTGATATGGTTGTCGGTGTTTGCATTGTTTCAGGAATAGTCATGATTTCAAGACACGCCATCTCCAGCCTCCTTTTCGCGGCCCTGCTGCTGGCCGGCTGCAGTTCCGCCGACAAGTCTGAACCTGTGCCGACAGCCAGTGTTCAGGGATGCGACGCCAGCGTGGTGCAAGGCCTGATCGGTCAGACCGCCAGTCCCGCCCTGCTCGAGGAGGCTCGTCAACGTGCCGGGGCGCAGACGGCGCGCGTCATCGGTCCCCATGACAGCGTAACGCTGGACTACAATTCCAAGCGCCTGAATATGGATATCGACGAGCGCCTGGTGATCAGGCAGATCCATTGCGGCTGAAATGGACTCCGTTCCGTGATCGTCCGCCCCGTGCCCGATTCCAGCTGGCGGGGCGGTATCAATCATGGTTGCCAACACAATGGCGCAAAGCAGACATTTCTTACATGAGCCCCAAGGATTGTAAGGAAATCATCAATACATTGTTGCAAATTTAGTAACGATACTTTTTGGAATCCCTGGTTTTTTGTCTTTCGGACGGCTTCTAGAATCCCCTGAGCTTTTCATACTCCCGGACTTCGACGCGTCAGCGCAGAAATCCCGGCTCCATTCCAATCAGCCTGGACAGGATGGAGCTGTGGCGTAACAGCCGGGTGCGGAAATCCAACCACTCATTTACGGGTTAATCCTATGACACCGGTGGTCGTTCCGTTATGGATGGCGCTTGCCTTCGTTTCGTGTGTACTGAGCGGCTGTGGATCGCCGCCTCAGATTGCCCATCGGCCTTATTCGGATGCTGAAATCAAGGAATTCGTCCAAGGCATGCTGGGGCGGAGCAGCCTGTCTCCAGATAAATACGAAAAGTACAAAAAGACTTTAGCCACGCCATAGGGTTCGATTAAGTAGAATAAATATTTAAGCTCGGGCCATTGTCATGCGAAACTCCCGCCGCCGCATTGCGTGTGGTCTTCGCACCCAATGCTCGCGTGCCTTTTCTGCGAGACTCGTTCTGCCCGTCGCCTGGCGGGCAGGCTTCCGTTCGGCCAGGCTGCTCCGGAATGCCCAGGAGTTCTGCATAATCGTAATTGCTAACAAAATCGAGGATGTTCAATGCGAAAGTATCTGTCATTGCCCGCAGTAGCCGTTCTGCTTCTGGGATCGGCGGGGGCGGCACAAGCTGTCGAGGTGGGCGCTGCGGTTGGTGTCACCAGTCAGAGCGATATGACCTATCGCCTCAGCCTGGGCCTGCCCTGGGACAAGCAATGGTGGAAGAGTGACCTGGGCCATGTGACGGGTTACTGGGATGCCGGCTATACCTACTGGGAAGGTGGCTCCGGCAACGACAACTACTCGGGTGCACACTCGCTGTCGTTCAGCCCCGTGTTCACCTACGAGTTCAGCGGTTTCGGCGTTACCCCGTTCGTCGAGCTCGGCGTCGGTGTCGCCTTCTTCTCGAAGACCCGAGTGGGCGAGCAGCAGCTCGGCTCCTCCTTCAACTTCGAGGACCGCATCGGCGCCGGCATCAAGTTCGCGGGCGGCCAGAAGGTCGGTGTCCGGGCGATCCACTACTCCAACGCCGGCATCAAGCAGCCAAACGACGGCATCGAGTCCTTCTCGGCCTACTACAGCCACGCCTTCTGATCCGTCCGTGGCGCCCCGGGTTCCGCGGTCTCGCGGCGCTCGGGATCGGCGGCCAGCTCCTGGCCGCCCAGCCTTCCAGTATCAGCCATCTCCGTTCGAGGATGCAGATCCGTGCGTTGGCTGGGGCGACGGCTTCGTCGCCACGGGCCTCCTTCAATTGAAGGGCGTCGGCTTCGCGGTCTGCGCCGTGGAAGGCGGCAGAATGGGCGCTTTCCAAGCGCGGCTGTTCGCCGGTGAGGGTTTTCAGGTAGGCGGTGATCCTGTCGATCTCGTCCGTCTTCAACTGGTGGCCGAGCTGGACGCGGGCCATCACGTCGACGGCTCTTCCAGTTTCCAGTAGGCGCCATCGTGAAAGTAGGGATAGGTCAGCTCGACGTTGCGCAAGGTCGGCACCTTGAACAGGAAGCGGTCCGTCTCCTTGCCGGTCAGGCCGGCTACCCCTTGGGCGGGATTGCTGGTTTGGTAGGTGGTCACCAGGCCCATCTTCTGGAACGAGCCGCCGCCGACGGCCGGGCCGTTGTGGCAGGCCACGCAGCCCACCGACTTGAACAGCTGGTAGCCTTCCAGTTCGGTCTTGCTCAGCGCCGTCTCGTCGCCCTGCAGCCATCGGTCGAAGCGGGAGTTGGGAGTGACCAGGGTTTTCTCGAATTCGGCGATGGCGTCGGTCACCGCATCCAGGGTGATCTTGTTCGACTGGTAAATCGCCTTGAAGGACTTGCGGTACTGCGGAATCGAGCTCAGCACATCCACCGCCAGAATATGACTGAAGGCCATCTCTTGAGGATTGGCGATCAGCCCGGCGGCCTGTTCCTTGAGGTCGGCGGCGCGGCCGTCCCAGAACTGCTTCACGTTGAAGCTGGCGTTGAGGACAGTCGGCGAGTTGATTGGTCCCTGCTGCCAGCGTGGCCGATCGAGGAGGGCAGGTTGTCGCTGCCGCCCATGCTCAGGTTGTGACAGGAGTTGCAGGAGATGAAGCCGGACTTGGACAGGCGCGGATCGAAGAACAGCTGTTTGCCCAGCTCGACCTTGGCTGGGTTGTCGATCCTGGCCGGTTGTATCGGCTGGATGGGCTCATTGGTCTGCTGCGCGGCCAGGGTGTTGACGCTCAGGAAGATTCCGGCGGCCAGTAGCGAAAGCTTGTGCATCACGATGTAGTCCTTGACGGTTTTGCAAGTTTCCAGGGAGGCGGGGGCTTCGGGGCAAAGACAGGCGTGGACTCGAATGTCCTTTCCCGCGTTGCTCGCAAAGCGCTACCGAAGGCCTCAGCACGGCCATTCTGGCATGCTTCGGGTAGCAGCCGCAGTGATCCCGCTGCCCGGTATGTGCTGGGTAGCAGGTGCTCCTGCTGGCAGGCGTGGCTCAGAGCGCGTTCAGCGGGATCCTCAGGTAGCGGATGCCGTTGTCTTCGGCCGGCGGCAGCTCGCCAGCGCGCATGTTGACCTGTACCGCGGGAAGGATCAGGGCCGGCATGGCGAGGTTCGCGTCCCGTGCATTGCGGATGGCGACGAACACTTCCTCGTCGATGCCCTGGTGTGTGTGGACATTATGCCGGCGCTCCTCGCCCATGCTGGTTTCGTGGAGGAACTCTGTGCGTCCCGGCGCCTTGTAGTCGTGGCACATGAACACTCGGGTTTCGTCCGGCAACCGGTAGAGCCGCTGGATCGAGCGGTACAGGGTGCGCGCGTCTCCGCCCGGGAAGTCGCAGCGGGCGGTGCCATAGTCGGGCATGAGCAGGGTGTCACCGACGAAGGCGGCGTCGCCAATCAGGTAGGTTATGCAGGCCGGGGTATGTCCGGGGGTATGGAGGACGCGGGCCTGGATGCTGCCGATCTGGAAGTTTTCGCCTTCTCCGAACAGGTGGTCGAACTGGCTGCCGTCGCGGGCGAACTCGTCGCCGGTGTTGAACAGCTCGCCGAAGGTTTCCTGGACCTGGGTGATGCGCTCACCGATGCCCAGCCTGCCGCCGAGCTGCCGCTTGAGGTAGGCGGAAGCGCTCAGGTGGTCGGCGTGGATATGGGTTTCCAGAATCCACCGCACCTCCAGCTCCTGGGTGCGAACATGGGCGATCAGGCGGTCGGCAGAGGCATGGTCGATGTGTCCGGAGGCGGGTTCGTAGTCCAGCACGGCATCGATCAGGGCGCACTGACGGGTGACCGGATCGCTCACTACATAGCTGTAGGTGCAGGTGGTGGGGTCGAAGAAGGCTTCTACACGGGCGTTCATGGGCTGTCCTTCAGCAAGGGAATCCATCCCCATGGGAGTATCAAGTTAGACGAGAGCCCGGTGCCAGGTCCTGTTGCAAGCGGTGCTTGCGGAGGGAGCGTCCGCAGCGGGCCTCACTTCCCGGTCTTGCAGGTATTGACTCCCAGCAGAGTGTAGGCCGGGCAAGTGCGGAAGAGGCCGGTCGCCAGCGGGAGCAGGCCGATCCAGCCCCAAGGGCCGATCACGTTGGCCAGGCTCAGGCCGATCAGGATCAGGCCGACGGCGATGCGCAGAGCGCGGTCGAGGGTTCCAACGTTGGTTTTCATCTTGACCTCCAGTCAGTCAATGGACGCGCCGGCGTTCCAGCGCGGTGAACAGCCACATCCCGCCGAGCATGGCGAGTACGAAGAGCAGGACCTGCCAGTAACCGCTGAGCAGCAGGGTGAGGGCTGGGCCCGGACAGAGGCCGGCAATGCCCCAGCCGATGCCGAACAGCAGGCTGCCGCCGATCAGCCGGCGGTCCAGCTCGCGCTCCTGCGGCAGCTGCATGGGCGCATTCAGCAGCGAGCGCTGCTGGCGCCTGGCCCAAGCGAAGGGCAGCAAGGCGATGCCAATGGCGCCAGCCATCACCAGCGCCAGCGAGGGATCCCAGGCGCCGCCCAGGTCGAGGAAGCCGAGTACCTTGGCCGGATTGGTCATGCCCGCCAGCAGCAGACCCATGCCGAAGATCAGCCCCGCGAGCAGTGCGCTCAGTCTGCGCATGTTCAGCCCCCCCACAGGTGACGCAGGACAAATACCGTGGTGAATCCGCTGGCCATGAAGGCCAGGGTGGCGGCCATGGAGCGCGGCGACAGGCGGGAGATCCCGCATACGCCATGCCCACTGGTGCAGCCGGAGCCATAGCGGGTACCGAGACCAACCAGCAGCCCGGCAAGCGCCAGACCGAGCCAGCCGGTCTGGAATTCGATCTCCGGCAGTGCGCCGAACAGTCCCCAGAGCAGCGGCGCTGCCAGCAGGCCGAGAAGAAATAGCGCCTTCTCGTCGCGTCTGTCGTCGCTGCGCTGCAGCAGGCTGCCGAGCAGGCCGCTGATACCGGCGATGCGCCCGTTCAGTACCACGAACAGGCTGGCCGCGAAGCCGATCAGCGCGCCCCCGGCCAGTGCCGTCCAGGGCGTGAAGTTCGCCCAGTCGATGTACATCTCGCCATCCCTCCGCGGGGTCGCTCGACTGTAGATGGACTAACAATATATTTATTTGTAAACTGTTTTCAAGCATCATCGATGGGTTCTGTGGGAGGCGAGCCAATCCGTCCTTCATCCCTCAAGACTCCCTGCCAGCATAGTGTGGAGGTGGCCATGCGTTTTCCTGTTGCTCTGACCCTGCTGCTCACCAGCGGACTTGCGCTCGCCGACCAACAGGCGCTCGAGGCCGAGGCGCGCGCTCTGATACTGCCCTTCGCCCAGGCGCTGCAGGACACCGTCAAGCAGGCTCTGGCCGAAGGCGGGCCGCAGAGCGCGGTGCAGGCCTGCCAGAGCCTGGCGCCGACCATCGCCGAAAAGCATAGTCGGGAACCGTGGATCGTCGGGCGTACCGCGCTTAAGGTGCGCAATCCGGCCAACCGCCCGGATGCCTGGGAGCGCCAGGTGCTGGAGCGCTTCGCGGCGGCCGCCGCTGCGGGGCAGCCCGTCGCCGGGCTGAAGCATGGCGAAGTGATCGATGGCGAGTATCGCTACCTGCAGGCGATCCCCACCGGCGAGCCCTGCCTGGCCTGTCATGGCAAGAACATCGACAAGGCCCTGCTCGCCACCCTGGACGAGCGCTACCCGCAGGACCAGGCGCAGGGCTTCGCCTTGGGTGAGCTGCGAGGTGCCTTCACCTTGCGTCGCCCCCTCGACGGGATGGCGCCATGAGCGGCGAGGTCGAGACCGAGGCAGCAGGTCATGCTCGCGCGTCTGGCGCCGGTGGAGGGCCGGATCAACGCCCGCCAGGGTCGGGCTACCATCCGCTTGGAGCACGTGCCGGCCCCTCCGGAATGGGCCATGAGGCGGGAGCGGATGTCGCCGTGCCATACGCCCCGCCAGGGGCCGACTGCCACCTCCCAGGCGGGATGGGGGCTGGTGGGGTGGGGGGCAGATCCCCGTCGATCAGCTCGCGGAATGCGTGCGCGCTCAGCGGGTGGGCGAACAGCCAGCCTTGGCCATAGTCAGCGCCTTCACTGCCGAGCAGGCGCGCCTGTTCCTCGCGCTCGATACCCTCGGCGATCACCTTGAGGCGAAGTGCCCTGGCCATGCGTACTATGTGGGGCGCGACGCCACTGCTGGCGGCATCGGCGCCAAGGGCATCGACGAACGTCTTGGCGATCTTCAGGCCATCCACCGGTAGCGTCTGCAGGTAGGCCAGGCTGGAATAGCCGGTACCAAAGTCGTCGATCAGTATCCGGTGGCCGTGGGCGCGCAGTTCGGCCAGGTTCCGGCTGGCTGCCTGCAGGTCGATCAGCCCGCGCTCGGTCACCTCGAAGGCGATCTGCTCGGGCCTGACCCCGTGCCTGGCCAGCAGGCGCTCGGTCAGCGGGCCGATCCGCGGCGCGCTGACGTCGCAGGCAGACAGGTTGACCGAGATGTATAGCTCGGGATGGCTGCGCAGCAGGTCGCCGAGCTGTTCCAGCACCTCCTTGAGAAGGAAATCGGTGATCGCGCGGATCTGCCCGGTCGACTCGGCCAGTGGGATGAACTGTTCGGGGTTGGTCAGGCAGCCGTCCGGACGCTGCCAGCGCATCAGGGCCTCGGCGCCGATGCAGCGGCGGCTGGCGAGGTGGAAGATCGGCTGATAGTAGACCCGCAGTTCCTGGCGCCGCAGGGCGCCCTGCAGCTCCCCGCCGAGCGACAGGCGCCGGCGCACCAGCCAAAAGGTCGCGCCGCCACACAGCAGGGCCAGCAGCAGGCCGGCCAGCAGCAGGCGTTCCCAATATTCGCGGATGCGCTCGAGCAGCGTGGCGCGCGGGGCCAGCAGGGCCAGTTGGTAGTCCGGGTTGTCGCCCTGTAGACAGTAGAACGGCTGCCCTTCGAGCAGCTGCAGCGAGGCACTGGCTGCCGCCTCGGGCGTGATCGGCAGTGGCGAGGCCGCAGCGAGGATCGGCAGGGCCTGTGTGCTGCCGCGGGGAATCAAGTAGACACCGAGGCCGTCCGACGGGTCGACCGCGTCGAGCAGGTGGCCGCGGGAGCTGGAAACCCGGAAGGGACCGCGGGCGACTATCAGGGTGGCCGGGTCCTCGTCCGGTGTGTTCGCGACGGTCAGCCAGTAGTCCAGGCCTTGGCTGTGGAAGTCCGCCGGTCGCGCTGGCTCTAGGGCAGCGTGGTGCAGTCGGCTGGAGCAGCGCTGTCCGTCGGCGGCGAGGCTCGCCTCGTGGATGAAGCGGTGGTCGAAGCTGACCTGCAGCAGGCTTTCCACCAGGGCCGGGTCGCAGTGGCGCAGGGGCTGCAGTTCCAGCGTGGCGAGTCCCTGGCGCAACTGCCCGATGACCTGCTCGAGGCGCAGCAGGAGGCGTTCGCCGCGGCTTTCCAGGTCTTCGCGCTGCGCTTCCCGCGCTTGGGAAAGCGCCAGTCCCGGGCCGAGGAGTGCCAACAGGAGGGCGCCGGCCAAGGTCGTCAACAGGGCCATCGGCCAAGGCCGATAGATGGCTCGGCGCAGTTGCGCCAGGGTGTGTTGCATGTCAGTGCTCCCGACATCCTTTCAGGTCTGACTCCTGCCGCGTGTCTTCCTTACCCCGTTTCGTTCAGGGTCGCCAGCAGGGCTGCGGTTTCGGCGTCCGGCTTGCCGTCGAAACGGGCCGGGCGGTATTTCATCTGGAAGGCGGCGATGACCCGCCGCGTTTCTTCGTCGAGCACGCCATGTCGTTCCAGTGCATAGCCATGCCGGATCAACTGCTCCTGGAACCAGGCGACATCCGGCAGGCGGACGGCATAGCCTGCCTGCAGTTCGGCCACCCGGCTTGCGTCCGGCCAGACGATCAGCCCGGCCTCGGCCAGGCGCTTCCAGGGAAACAGCGGGCCCGGGTCGACCTTGCGCAGCGGGGCGATGTCGCTGTGGCCGACCACCGCCTCCGGTCCCAGTCCGTGGCGCTTGACGATGTCCTTGAGGAGGACGATCAGCGCATCGATCTGCTCCGGCGGATAGGGATACCAGAGACGCCCGTTGGGGGTGTCCAGGTAGCCGGGATTGATCAGCTCGATGCCGACGCTGCTGGCGTTCAGCCAGGTCCTCCCGCGCCACTGGCTGTCTCCGGCATGCCAGGCGCGGCGCTCCTCTTTAACCAAACGATAGATGGTTGCGGGCTTGGCGTCGATCAGATAGTGGCTGCTGACTTCGCCCAGGACGAGTTGTCGCAGGGAGCCCTGCAGATCCTCCGAGGTGTAATGCAGGACGATGTACTGCACGCGGCTGTCCTGGCTGCGGGCGTTGTAGCGGGTGTCGATTCGCGGGCCTGCAGCACAGCCGGCCAGCAGGGCGAGGATCAAGGTGAGGGCGAGAGATCTCATGAAGTTCGGGAGAGTCCAGCAAGGTTCGGGGTACGGCGGATAGACCGTACGCACCATTGAAGTATTGCAAAAGAGTGGCGATCCGCTGCGTTTGTCGATGTGTTCTGCCGGCAGGCTGTTCCCGTTCAGGGGCGGGGCTGCGGCAGGGTGTTGCGCCCGAGGTGTTCGGGCAGGCGGACCTCCACCGCCACCGGGAGGTGGTCGGAGATCGGCTGGCGCAGCACCTGCACGCGCTCCAGGGCCAGGCTGGGGCTAAGCAGGATGTGGTCGATGCAGCGCTGTGGACGCCAGCTGGGAAAGGTGGCCTCGATTTGTGGGGCGAGCAGGCCGAGATCGCGCAACGGCGAATGCTCCAGCAGTTCGCGGGCGTGGGTGTTCATGTCTCCCATCAGCACCAGGTGGCGATAGTCGCCGACCAGCTCGCGGATGTAGGCGAGCTGGCGGGTACGGGTTCGCGCGCCGAGGGCCAGGTGCATCATCACCACAGCTAGGGCATCGCGTCCCGCTCCTAGGCGCAGGAGTATCGCACCGCGTCCCGGCGGGCCGGGCAGGGGGTGATCTTCCAGCTCGGTGGGCCGCAGGCGGCTGAGCAGGCCGTTGCTGTGCTGGGCCAGCGGGCCGAGGTTGCGGTTGAGCTGCTGGTACCAGTAGGGGAA
Organism: Azotobacter armeniacus; assembly: GCF_054779355.1. Lineage (NCBI taxonomy): Bacteria > Pseudomonadati > Pseudomonadota > Gammaproteobacteria > Pseudomonadales > Pseudomonadaceae > Azotobacter > Azotobacter armeniacus. Next base: position 10,519 of record NZ_BAAGYK010000039.1, on the reverse strand, counting down.
GTTGCCGAGCTGGGCGAGGTGCTCCACTTGGTTGACATAGTCGGAACGCAGGCTGCCGCCATCGACTTCCTGCAGGGCCACCAGGTCGAAATCGGCGAGTAGGTCGCCGATTCGCTGCAGGTTCACCGCGCGCCCGGCATGCGGCAGCAGATGCTGCCAGCTGCGGGTCAGATAATGCTGGTAACTCTCGGTGCGGATGCCGACCTGAATGTTGAAGCTCAGCAGGCGCAGCAGACCGTCGCCAGGCAGCCCGTTCGCTTCGCGGCAGTGCGGGTTGGTCCGCGGCTGCCGCGCGGCGGCCTGACGTTCAACCGTGCGTCGGCGCAGCATGGCTCCTCCTGCCATCCGTCACTGGGCGGTGCGCTCCTGGTCGATCAGGTAGTCGGCCACCTGCAGAGTATTCTCCGGGCCGCCGGCGCTGCCGAGATCGAAGCGGTACTTGCCGTTGACGACCATCACCGGGACGCCGGAGATTTGGTAGGCGATCGCCAGCTTCTTCGCCTTCTCCATCTGGCTCTTCACGTTGAAGGAGCTGTAGGCCTTGAGGAAGGCGTCCTTGTCCACGCCCTGAGCGGCGAGAAATTCAGCCATTTCCTCGGGTTTCGCCAGTTTCTTGCCGTCCTTATGGATGGCCTCGAAGATCGAGGCGTGGACCTTGGGCTCGACGCTCATCGACTCCAGGGTCAGGAACAGCTGGCCATGGGCGTTCCACAGGCCGCCGAACAGGGCCGGGACGCGCCGGAAGCTCACGTCCTCCGGCAGCTTGCTGGCCCAGGCGTTGATGCTCGGCTCAAACTGGTAACAATGCGGACAACCGTACCAGAATAGCTCCACGACCTCGATCTTGCCCGGCTGCGCCACCGGCACCGGGGTGGGCAGCTCGACATACTGTTTGCCGGCCTTGATATCGGCAGGCGCGATCGATTCCGCCTGGACGGTCAGGAACAGGCTTGCACTGGCGAGAACGGCGCCGAGAATCAGTTTACGCATGCGTTACGACTCCTTGCATTTGCTGGTGAGGGCTCTCGGTACGAGCTGGTCTTCGACCCGGAGGGGGGCAAAGCGGATTGGCCTATTGTAAGGGGAGGGCCAATGAAAAAGGGCGGCTATCTGCCGCCCTTTTTCATCGCCAGTGAGCCGTGTTTCAGTGCAGGCCCTGGATGTAGCTGGAGATGGCGGCGATGTCCTTGTTGCTCAGTTTGGCGGCGATGGAGCGCATGATCATGCTGTCGCCATCATTGATGCGCACGCCTTCGCGGAAGTCGGTGAGCTGCTTGGCCACGTACTGGGCGTGCTGGCCACTCAGTCTCGGGTAGGCGGCCGGAGCGTTGCCTTCACCGTTCGGCGAATGGCAGCCGGTGCAGGCCGGCATGCCGTCGGCCAGCTTGCCGCCGCGGTAGAGTGCCTCGCCGGCATCGACCACTTTGGGATCGGCGGTGCCGATGCTCATCTTCTGCGCGGCGAAATAGGCACTGATGTCGGCCAGGTCCTGGTCGCTGAAGTTGTCAAGCATGGCGGTCATCTCCAGCACCTTGCGGCCAGTGCCCTCAGGAGCGCCCGGCCTCGAGCCGGTCTTGATGTCCTGCATCTGCTTGAGCAGATAGCGCTCGCCCTGGCCGGCCAGTTTCGGGAAGTTCGGTGCCGGGCTGTTGCCGTCCGGACCGTGGCAGGCGACGCATATGGTCGCCTTGCCCTGGCCGGCGGCGGCGTCGCCCTCGGCATGGGCAAGGCCGGTGATCCCCAGGGTTAACAGCAGAGTCACGAATGCTTTGTTCATCAGCTAATCCAAATCACGGCTCAAGAAAAGTGTTGTTGTAGACCGACGTGCCCGGCTTCAGGGGAATTCCCGGCGGCTTCGGCGTCGCTGTCCATGCGTCGTCCATGCGCGCCCGCAGGGCCAGAGTAGACTTGGCAGCTGGCAGTCAAGGGCAGCATCACGACACCGCGGCGGGCACCAGGCTCCTGGAGCCGGCCTTCCGCAGGGAACAAGCACCGTGCGGTCAACGTACGGCCAGTCTTAAACCGTTCCCGTGAACACTTACCCTGGGACAGGGGCAAAGCGCACACAAAATCCGCGGCATTATATACTGATGACTTCGAAACGGAAACGACATGGCGCCGCAGCCTGCGCGCGCCAGCCCAGCGGAACTCCCCCGATGTCCTTCAAGAATCCCATTCTCGGCCTGTGCCAGCAGGCTGCCTTCATGCTCAGCGCAGCCCGGGTCGATCAGTGTCCCGACGATGACGGCCTCGAGGTCGCCTTTGCCGGGCGCTCCAATGCCGGCAAGTCCAGTGCGCTGAACACCCTGACCCACGCCAATCTCGCGCGCACCTCGAAGACCCCGGGGCGCACCCAGTTGCTGAACTTCTTCCGTCTCGACGACGAGCGTCGTCTGGTCGACCTGCCCGGCTACGGCTATGCCAAGGTGCCGATCCCCCTCAAGCAGCACTGGCAGCACCACCTGGAGGCCTACCTGGGTAGCCGCCGCAGTCTGGCCGGGGTGGTTCTGCTGATGGATATCCGTCACCCGCTGACCGACTTTGACCGGATGATGCTCGACTGGGCCGGCGTCAGCGGGATGCCCATGCACATCCTGCTGACCAAGGCCGACAAGCTGGCCTTCGGTGCGGCGAAGAACGCTCTGCTAAAGGTTCGGCGAGATATCCAGCAGGGTTGGGGCGAAGGCGTGAGCGTACAGCTGTTCTCGGCGCCCAAGCGCCAGGGGATCGAGGAGGCCCACGGCGTGCTGGCGCACTGGCTGGGACTGGTCGACGAGGCGGAAGGCGAGGCGGGCGCCGGGGCCTGAGTTCGGCGGTCCAGCTCATTCATGCCAGGCGTGGCCTTGCTGTTCGAGCAGGCTGTGGGCCTGCTCCGGCCCCCAGGAGCCGGCGGGGTAGGGGCGCGGCCTCTGGTAGTAGGCATGCCAGCCGCCGATGATCGGGTCGACCCAGCGCCAGGCGGCCTCCACTTCGTCGCGGCGCATGAACAAGGTGGAATCACCCTCGACCACGTCCAGAAGCAGGCGCTCGTAGGCGTCCCAGCGGCGCTTCTGGCGGAAGGCTTGGGCCAGGTTGAGATCCAGCTTCACCGGCTCCAGGTGCATGCCCTTGCCGGGGCTCTTGGCCATCAGCTGCAGGCTGATCGATTCCTCCGGTTGCAGGCGGATCAGCAGGCGGTTGGCCTGGCCGGCCTGGAACAGCCGGTGCGGCACCGGCTTGAATTGGATGACAATTTCCGAGCTCTTCTTCGCCAAGCGCTTGCCGGTGCGCAGGTAGAAGGGCACGCCGGCCCAGCGCCAGTTATCGACCTCTGCATGAACCGCGACGAAGGTCTCGGTATCGCTGTCATTGTCGACATTTTTCTCGAAGTAATATGCCGGAACCTCCTGCCCGCCGATCTTCCCGGCGGCGTACTGGCCGCGTACTGTGCGATCCTTCACGTCGAAACCGGCAATGGGTTTCAGAGCCTCGAGAATCTTCACCTTCTCGTTGCGCACCGCTTCGGCATCGAAGCGCACCGGCGCTTCCATGGCGACCAGGCAGAGGAGTTGCAACAGATGGTTCTGCAGCATGTCGCGCATCGCCCCCGCATGGTCGTAGTAGCTGCCGCGGTTTCCCACGCCGAGGGTTTCGCAGGCGCTGATCTGCACGTGATCGATGTGTCCGGCACGCCAGACCGGTTCGAACAGGGCGTTGGCGAAGCGCAGCGCCATCAGGTTCTGCACGGTTTCCTTGCCCAGGTAGTGGTCGATGCGGAAGACCTGGGACTCTTGGAACACCTGGCCGATGGACTGGTTGATCGCCCGCGCCGACTCCTGCGAGTGGCCGATGGGCTTTTCCAGTACGATGCGCGTGTCGCTCCCGGCCAGGCCAGCGTTGGCCAGGCCCGCAGCGATGTCCTCGAACAGGCTGGGGGCGGTGGCGAGGTAGTAGATGCGCCCGCGCTGGCAGGTATTGCCGAGATGCCGGGCCAGGCGGCCGTAGCCGGCACTCTGGCTGGCATCCATGGCGAAATAGTCGATCCGCGCGGCGAAGTCCTGCCAGGTTGTGGTGTCGAAGTTCGTCCGTGCCACATGGGTCCGGCAATGGCGTTCGGCCAGGTTGCGATAGGCGTCGCGGCTTAGCGGCTTGCGTGCCAGGGCGAGGATGCGCATGTCGGCCGGCAGGCGCCGGTCGCGGTGCAGATGGTAGAGAGCCGGCAGCAGCTTGTGCAGCGCCAGGTCGCCGGTGCCGCCGAAAACCAGCATGTCGCACGGGTGGGTCACAACAGCCTCCAGCGCGTTTGGCTATGGGCTGAAGGCCTGTCATGTAGTATAACTACAGGCGCGCTACAACCCGATTCCCGATCATAACCGAGTTCAGTCCTAGTGAATCTCTTGCAGCATATTGCCCAGTCGCGCGCCCTGTTGCGCAAGTCGGAGCTCAAGGTGGCCGATCATGTGCTGCTCGATCCAGCAGCGGCGATGCACAGTTCGATGGCCGGCCTGGCCCAGGAGGTCGGGGTCAGCGAACCCACCATCGTGCGTTTCTGTAGGGCCATCGGCTGCACCGGCTTCCAGGACCTGAAGCTGAAGCTGGCGCAGAGCCTGGCCGCCGGCGCCAGCTTCGGCCAGTTCGCCATCCACGAGGACGATTCGGTCGTCGATTTCAGCCTGAAGATCTTCGACACCACCCTGCATACCTTGATGGAGGTGCGCGAGCGGCTCGACCCCGAAGTGCTGCAGCGCGCCATCGACGCCATCGCTCTGGCCCCGCGCATCGATTTCTACGGCTTCGGCGCCTCCGGCGCGGTGGCCGTCGATGCCCAGCACAAGTTCTTTCGCCTGCTGCTCACTGCCGCAGCCTATTCCGATCCGCACATGCAGGCCATGTCGGCGGTGACCCTCAAGCCCGGCGACGTGGCGATCTGCATCTCCCAGTCGGGACGCTCCAAGGACCTGCTGATCACCTCCAACCTGGTCCGCGAAACCGGTGCGACCTTGATCACCCTGTGCCCCGGACAGACGCCGCTGGCCGACCTGGCCAACATCAACGTGGCGATCGACGTGCATGAAGACACCGAGGTCTACACCCCGCTGACCTCGCGCATCGCCCATCTGGTGGTGATCGATGTGCTCGCCATGGGCGTAGCCATGGCTCGCGGGCCGGATCTGGTCAACCACCTGAAGAGCGTCAAGCGCAGCCTGCGCAGCCTGCGCCTGTCGCCCAAGTCGGTGCGGACGGTGGAGGACTGACGCAGCCGACGGTCACGGGTCACGAGAGTGTCATCCGCCCGCCGTGAAAGCGTCACCGGCCGCCGGCAATCCTGAGGGCTCCAACCCCCTGTCGGGAGACCCTCATGCCTCGCCACACGGAAGACGCCTACTACCCCTCTCCCCTCGACACGAAAGCCCGCCGCAAGCGGCTGGACGAGCGGCGCATGCACTTTCGCCGGGCTATCGAACGCTACGACGAGCAGCGCCGGCTGCAGCATGAGCTGGACGACTATCCGGACTTGCTGGCGATCAGCTTGCGGCCGGTATCTCCGCCAGTTTTCCGGCAAAACGCTCGGCCAGCGCGCTGATCTTCGCACGCTCCGCGCGGATGAATGCCTCGAACGTCCGTGCCACTGGGCTCAGACGCTTGCCCTCGGCATGTACCAGGCACCAGCTGTGGTATAGCGGCAGCTCCTCCACCGGCAGCTCGCGCAGCTGGCCGGTGGCCAGCTCCAGGCTCGCCGCATGGCGCGGCAGCAGGGCCAGGCCGAGGCCGGCGATCACCGCTTGAATCTGCGCTTCGGTCGAGCCGATCTCCAGTGTCTCGGCGAAGTGCGCACGCTTCTGGTGGCAGTATTCCTCGCCGGCGCGGCGGGTGCCGGAGCCGGGCTCGCGCAGCAGCAGTGGAAAGCCCGTCAGGTCCTGCAGGCGCAGGCTCTGCCGCGCGCACAGCGGGTGCCCCGGCGGCGCCACGGCGACAATCGGATTGTTGAGAAAGGGAAAGAAATTCAGTGCCGGCGCGCTCGGAACCTGCGACATGATCAGCAGATCGTCGCGACTCACCGACAGCCGGCGCACCGCCTGGGCATGATTGACCACCACCAGCTGCAGGCTGACCTCTGGGTGTTGCGCGCGGAAGGCGGCGAACAGGTGCGGCACCAGGTACTTGGCGCTGGATTCCACGGCCAGGTTGAGCTGGCCCTGCAGCGAGCCCTGCAGGTCCGAGAGCTGCATGTCGAGGCTCTCCAGGCGGCCGAAGATGTCCTCGCTGGTCTTCAGCAGCGCCTCGGCGGCCGGCGTCAGGTAAAGCTTCTTGGCCACGTACTCGAACAGCGGCTGGCCGACCAGCTCCTCCAGCTGGCGAATCTGCAGGCTGACCGCTGGCTGGGTCAGCGCCATCTCCTCGGCGGCGCGGCTGTAGGAGCGGCTTTCGCACACCGCACGGAACACCCGCAGCTGGCGCAGGGTCAGGCGCATCAGGGATTTGCGCATGGGGGCCTCGGCAATGGTAATGGGGTACGGCGCAGCTTCCGTCAGGATAAAGCAGGGGCGGAGTGCGAGATTTTTCGTGCTATTATAAGTTGTAGTTTATGCTTAACCTAACAAATATTCATTTTTCTTAATCCATCTCTTGGCGCTAGGGTTATTGCACCTGCCGACTGACCGTCTGGGTCGGCCAGCTCAGCCGAGGGAGACCTCCGTGATAAGAAAAATCCTAATTGCCAACCGTGGCGAAATCGCCGTCCGCATCGTGCGTGCCTGCGCCGAGATGGGCATCCGCTCGGTGGCCATCTATTCCGAAGCCGACCGCCATGCCCTGCACGTCAAGCGTGCCGACGAGGCGTACTTTATCGGCGAGGATCCGCTGGCCGGCTACCTGAATCCGCGCAAGCTGGTCAACCTGGCGGTGGAGACTGGCTGCGACGCCCTGCATCCAGGCTACGGCTTCCTCTCGGAGAACGCCGAGCTGGCGGAAATCTGCGCCCAGCGCGGGGTCAAGTTCATCGGCCCGAGCGCGGACGTGATCCGCCGCATGGGCGACAAGACCGAGGCGCGGCGCAGCATGATTGCCGCCGGCGTACCCTGCACCCCCGGCACAGAAGGAAACGTCGCCGACCTCGCCGAGGCCCTGCGCGAGGCCGAGCGGATCGGCTACCCGGTAATGCTCAAGGCCACTTCCGGCGGCGGTGGCCGTGGCATCCGCCGCTGCAACAGTGTCTCCGAGCTGGAGCACGCCTACCCGCGGGTGATCTCCGAGGCCACCAAGGCCTTCGGCAGCGCGGAAGTCTTCCTCGAGAAGTGCATCGTCAACCCGAAGCACATCGAGGCGCAGATCCTCGCCGACTCCTTCGGCAACACCGTGCACCTGTTCGAGCGCGACTGCTCGATCCAGCGCCGCAACCAGAAGCTGATCGAGATCGCCCCGAGTCCCCAGCTGACCCCCGAACAGCGCGCCTACATCGGCGACCTGGCGGTGCGCGCGGCCAAGGCGGTGGGCTACGAGAACGCCGGCACCGTGGAGTTCCTGCTCGCCGAGGGCGAGGTGTACTTCATGGAGATGAACACCCGGGTCCAGGTGGAGCACACCATCACCGAGGAAATCACCGGCATCGACATCGTCCGCGAACAGATCCGCATCGCCTCGGGCCTGCCGCTGTCGATCGAGCAGAAGGACATCCAGCACCGCGGCTATGCCCTGCAGTTCCGCATCAACGCCGAGGACCCGAAGAACAACTTCCTGCCCAGCTTCGGCAAGATCACCCGCTACTACGCCCCCGGCGGCCCCGGCGTGCGTACCGACACCGCGATCTACACCGGCTACACCATCCCGCCGTACTACGACTCGATGTGCCTGAAACTGATCGTCTGGGCGCTGACCTGGGAAGAGGCACTGGCCCGCGGCCTGAGGGCGCTGGACGACATGCGCGTGCAGGGGGTGAGAACCACCGCGCCCTACTACCAGCAGATTCTCAGCAGTCCGGATTTTCGCAGTGGGCAGTTCAACACCAGCTTTGTCGACGAACACCCGGAACTGCTCAACTACTCGATCAAGCGCAGGCCTGGCGAACTGGCCATCGCCATCGCCGCCGCCATCGCTGCCCATGCCGGGCTCTGACGAACACCAGCCCGGCTGCGCTCTGGCTGCAGGCTCAAGAGGAACTGACGAATGAAGAAGATCACGGTCACCGACACTATCCTGCGTGACGCTCACCAGTCGCTGATCGCCACCCGCATGCGCCTCGAGGACATGCTGCCGATCTGCGACAAGCTGGACAAGGTCGGCTACTGGTCGCTGGAAGTCTGGGGCGGCGCCACCTTCGATTCCTGCATCCGCTTCCTCAAGGAAGATCCCTGGGAGCGCCTGCGCCAGCTCAGGGCCGCGCTGCCGAACACCCGCCTGCAGATGCTCCTGCGCGGACAGAACCTGCTCGGCTACCGCCACTACAGCGACGACGTGGTCAAAGCCTTCGTCGCCAAGGCCGCGGTCAACGGCATCGACGTGTTCCGCGTGTTCGACGCAATGAATGACGTGCGCAACCTGCAGGTGGCCATCGCCGCGGTCAAGGCCGCCGGCAAGCACGCCCAGGGCACCATCTGCTACACCACCAGCCCGGTGCACACCGTCGCCGCCTTCGTCGAGCAGGGCAAGACCATGCAGGCGATGGGCGTGGACTCCCTGGCCATCAAGGACATGGCGGGCCTCCTGACCCCCTACGCCACCGCCGAGCTGGTCGCTGCGCTGAAGGCCGAGATCGAACTGCCGGTATTCATCCACTCCCACGACACCGCCGGCCTGGGCGCCATGTGCCAGCTCAAGGCCATCGAGGCCGGCGCCGACCACATCGACACTGCCATCTCCAGCTTCGCCTGGGGCACCAGCCACCCCGGCACCGAGTCGATGGTCGCCGCCCTGCGTGGCAGCCAGTACGACACCGGCCTGGACCTGGAGCTTTTGCAGGAGATCGGCCTGTACTTCTACGGCGTGCGCAAGCGCTACCACCAGTTCGAAAGCGAGTTCACCGCGGTGGACACCCGCGTGCAGGTCAACCAGGTGCCGGGCGGCATGATGTCCAACCTGGCCAACCAGTTGAAGGAGCAGGGTGCCCTGCATCGCATCAATGAGGTGTTCGCGGAGATTCCCAAGGTGCGCGCCGACCTCGGCTTTCCGCCGCTGGTCACCCCCACCTCGCAGATCGTCGGCACCCAGGCGGTGTTCAACGTGCTCGCCGGCGAGCGCTACAAGACCATCACCAACGAGGTCAAGCTCTACTTGCAGGGCCGCTACGGCAAGGCGCCGGGCGTGGTCGACGAGCGCCTGCGCTTCCAGGCGATCGGCAACGAAGAGGTGATCGACGTACGCCCGGCCGACCTGCTCAAGCCGGAAATGGCCAAGCTGAACGTGGAAATCGGCGAGCTGGCGCAGAGCGAGGAGGACGTGCTGACCTACGCCATGTTCCCCGACATCGGCCGCAAGTTCCTCGAGGAGCGCAAGGCCGGCACCCTGGTGCCCGAGGCACTGCTGCCGATTCCGACCGCAGGCGCCGGTCCGGCCAGCGAAGGCGTGCCTACTGAGTTCCTCATCGACGTCCACGGCGAAACCTACCGGGTGGACATCACCGGCGTCGGCCTCAAGGGCGAGGGCAAGCGCCATTTCTACCTGTCCATCGACGGCATGCCCGAAGAGGTGGTGTTCGAGCCACTCAACGAGTTCATCGCTGGCGGCTCCGGCAAGCGCAAGCAGGCCGGCGCGCCGGGCGACGTCAGCACCAGCATGCCGGGCAACATCGTCGACGTCCTGGTCAAGGAGGGCGACGAGGTCAAGGCTGGCCAGCCGGTGCTGATCACCGAGGCCATGAAGATGGAGACCGAAGTGCAGGCGCCGATCGGCGGCACGGTCAAGGCCATCCACGTCGCCAAGGGCGACCGCGTCAACCCCGGCGAACTGCTGGTGGAGATCGACGGCTGAGTTCCAGTTTCTGAAAGTTTGAAAGGCGGTTTGGGGAGTCGAGAGGCTCCCTTTTTTTTGTGCGCCCGGTAGGGCGCACTCACTCGGAGGTGAAAGTCCTCTACACACCCGGCAAGGGGAAGTGTTAGCCAGAGGCAAGGGTGTCGCGGGTGACTGCGAATCTGAAGGAAGCCCGAGGCAAAGCGCTGGCCTGACGAACAGGAAGCGGATACGAGGCGACGCATCGGGGTAAGGCAGCAAAAAAAGGCCAAAGCCCGCTACTTGCACAGAGCGATGCGGCGTATATCCGACAGGCATAAGCGTGAAGGTGGGTGCGTCATACCCGGGGAGATCTGTATGGCTGCCATTGTGCTACTGACGTCGCGAGGCATGAGGATGGTCGTACAGAAGTCAGCAGAGGCGATAGTCGGTGCGTCCCGACCGAAGGGCCGAACATGAGTGACCGCGATTGGGACGGCAGATACTCGATGCAGGCCGATGAGACACAAGTGCGTGGAGTAAGCGCAGCCATGACAGCAGAGCCGGGGCGGAACTCCGGGGGCGATGAGCGTGGTGTCGATGGCTTCACGGCGGCTGC
>NZ_BAAGYK010000038.1:0-27838 GCF_054779355.1 Azotobacter armeniacus | reverse complement strand
CTGGTTCGACCCCGAGGGACGCCTGTGGATCCAGACCGACATGAGCGGTAGCCAACTGAGCGACGGGCCGTTCGGCAACAACCAGATGCTGGTGGCCGATCCCGGGAGCGGCGAACTGAAGCGCTTCCTGGTCGGCCCCGTGGGCTGCGAGGTCACCGGCATCACCGCCACCCCGGACTTCCGCACACTGTTCCTCAACATCCAACACCCCACCGAGACCTGGCCGGACGGCCCGGACAAGCGACCGCGCTCCGCGACTGTGGTCATTACCCGAGACGGCTGGCGCAAGGTGCTGTAACCCTTTCGAGTCAACAGCGGCATGACCGGCTCCACCCGGTCATGCCCTATTTTCGCGACTTATATCGCCAATGGAAGAAATCGCCTTCCGAGACCATGGCAAGCACGAATCTCGCGCCCCCCATTCGGACTCCTGGCAGCCTGAATTTGCATTTCCGATAAATGAGCTATCGTGAAATGAATGGCACCAGCTCTTTTGAAAAACATTGATAACAAACCAATAACACAGGCCTCAAAGCCTTCCTCGCGCTGTGACTGGCGTCACGCCAAGAAAGTGCATAGCGTGTCTTTTTGTAACGAAAAATTGATCTGGAACAATATTTCCGAGGCTGCCCGAGCATAGAGTGGCCGCCCACAGCAGCTGCTACATTTTGACGCAGCCATCCATCCTTTAAGCCGTTCCTTGATCAAGGAGTCCCGGCATGCCTGAAGCCGTTGCCACGCTGTCTCACAACTGGGGATTTGCAGTTTTCCTGTTAGGCGTCGCAGGCCTGTGTGCCTTCATGCTCGGCGTTTCCCGCCTGCTCGGCAGCAGGGCGGTCGGACGCAGCAAGAACGAGCCCTTCGAATCCGGCATCGTGCCCACCGGCGGCGCACGCCTGCGCCTGTCGGCAAAATTCTATCTGGTCGCGATGCTCTTCGTGATCTTCGACGTCGAAGCCCTATTTCTCTTCGCATGGGCGGTATCGGTTCGCGAAAGCGGCTGGGCCGGTCTCATCGAAGCAACGATTTTCATAGCAATTCTGTTGGCGGGTCTTGTCTATCTCTGGCGGGTCGGTGCCCTCGACTGGGCTCCGGAAGGCCGCCGCAATCGGCAGGCGAAGCTGAAACAATGAGGCTTTGGCAATGCAATACAAACTCACCAGGATCGATCCGGATGCTACCTACGAGCAATATCCGATCGGCGAGCGGGAGACCGTAACCGATCCCACCGAGGGTCAGGTCCACCGCAACATTTTCATGGGCAAGCTGGAAGACGTGCTGAGCGGTGCGGTCAACTGGGGACGCAAGAACTCCCTGTGGCCCTACAACTTCGGTCTCTCCTGCTGTTATGTGGAGATGACTACCGCCTTCACCGCTCCCCACGATATCGCCCGCTTCGGTGCTGAAGTAATTCGCGCCTCACCGCGACAGGCCGACTTCATGGTCATTGCCGGAACCTGTTTCATCAAGATGGCGCCGATCATCCAGCGTCTCTATGAACAGATGCTTGAGCCCAAATGGGTGATCTCCATGGGCTCCTGCGCCAACTCTGGCGGCATGTACGACATCTACTCGGTGGTCCAGGGCGTCGACAAGTTCCTCCCCGTGGACGTCTACATACCCGGCTGCCCCCCGCGTCCCGAAGCCTTCCTGCAGGGACTCATGCTGCTGCAGGAATCCATCGGCCAGGAGCGCCGGCCGCTTTCCTGGGTCGTCGGCGACCAGGGCATCTACCGTGCCGAGATGCCCTCGCAACGGGAACTGCGCCGCGAACAGCGTATCCAGGTCACCAACCTGCGCAGCCCCGACGAAGTCTGAGCCGGCCTTCCCGCGCCGATCCGCGCGGGAAGCCCAGGCTCATTCTGTCCGTTGACCGAAAGCGACCGAGACCATGACTGCAGACAGCATTCTGTCCATTCCGCCGTACAAGGCCGACGACCAAGATGTGGTCGTCGAACTGAACTCCCGTTTTGGCGCCGAGGCCTTCACGGTGCAAAGTACCCGCACGGGCATGCCCGTGCTCTGGGTAGCACGGGGAAAACTCATCGAAGTCCTGCGCTTCCTGCGCAACCTGCCGCGCCCCTACGTCATGCTCTATGACCTGCACGGCGTCGACGAGCGCCTGCGCACCCAGCGCCGCGGCCTGCCGGAAGCCGACTTCAGCGTCTTCTATCACCTGCTGTCGATCGAACGGAACAGCGACGTGATGATCAAGGTCGCCCTGAAGGAGGGCGATCTCAGACTGCCCAGCGCCACCGGCATCTGGCCGAACGCCAACTGGCACGAGCGCGAGGTCTGGGACATGTACGGCATCGACTTCGCCGGCCACCCGCACCTCTGCCGCATCCTGATGCCGCCGACCTGGGAAGGTCATCCGCTGCGCAAGGATTACCCGGCCCGCGCCACCGAGTTCGACCCCTACAGCCTGTCGGCGGCCAAACAGGATCTGGAGCAGGAAGCCCTGCGCTTCAAGCCCGAGGAGTGGGGCATGAAGCGCGGCGGTGAGCACGAGGACTTCATGTTCCTCAACCTCGGTCCCAACCACCCCTCCGCCCACGGTGCCTTCCGCATCGTCCTGCAGCTGGACGGCGAGGAGATCGTCGACTGCGTGCCGGAGATCGGCTACCACCACCGCGGCGCCGAGAAGATGGCCGAGCGGCAGAGCTGGCACAGCTTCATTCCCTACACCGACCGCATCGACTACCTCGGCGGGGTGATGAACAACCTGCCCTACGTGCTGGCAGTCGAGAAGCTGGCCGGCATCAAGGTGCCGCAGCGGGTCGACGTGATCCGCATCATGATGGCGGAGTTCTTCCGCATCCTGAACCACCTGCTGTACTTGGGTACCTATATCCAGGACGTCGGCGCCATGACCCCGGTGTTCTTCACCTTCACCGACCGCCAGCGCGCCTACAAGGTGGTCGAGGCCATCACTGGTTTCCGCATGCACCCAGCCTGGTACCGCATCGGCGGTGTGGCCCACGACCTGCCGCGCGGTTGGGACGGTCTGGTCAGGGAGTTCATTGAATGGATGCCCAAGCGCCTCGATGAATACGAAAAGGCGGCGCTGAAGAACAGCATTCTGCGCGGCCGCACCATCGGCGTCGCCCAGTACGACACCCAGCAGGCGCTGGAGTGGGGGGTCAGCGGCGCCGGCCTGCGCGCCACCGGGCTGGACTTCGACCTGCGCAAGGTGCGCCCCTATTCCGGCTATGAGAATTTCGAGTTCGAAGTGCCGCTGGCACACAACGGTGATGCCTACGACCGCTGCATGGTCAAGATGGGCGAGATGCGCCAGAGCCTGCGGATCATCGAGCAATGCCTGAAGAACATGCCGGAAGGTCCCTACAAGGCCGACCATCCGCTGACCACGCCGCCGCCCAAGGAGCGCACGCTGCAGCACATCGAGACCCTGATCACCCACTTCCTGCAGGTGTCTTGGGGTCCGGTGATGCCGGCCAACGAATCCTTCCAGATGATCGAGGCGACCAAGGGCATCAACAGCTACTACCTGACCAGCGACGGCAGCACCATGAGCTACCGCACACGGATCCGTACACCGAGCTATGCCCACCTGCAGCAGATTCCCTCGGTGATCCGCGGCAGCATGGTGGCCGACCTGATCGCCTATCTGGGCAGCATTGACTTCGTTATGGCCGACGTGGACCGCTGACATGAACTCCCTTATCCAGACCGACCGTTTCGTCCTCAGCGAAACCGAACGCTCGGCTATCGAGCATGAGATGCACCACTACGAGGACCCGCGTGCCGCCTCCATCGAGGCACTGAAGATCGTCCAGAAGGAGCGCGGCTGGGTGCCGGACGGCGCCATCCCGGCGATCGGCGAGATCCTCGGCATTCCGGCCAGCGACGTCGAAGGCGTGGCCACTTTCTACAGCCTGATCTTCCGTGTGCCGGTGGGACGCCACGTGATCCTCGTGTGCGACAGCATGACCTGCTTCATTGGTGGCCATGAGAACGTGCTGGCCGCTATCCGGCAGAAGCTCGGAATTGTCCCCGGCCAGACGACCGGCGACGGCCGTTTCACCCTGCTCCCGGTGTGCTGCCTGGGCAACTGCGACAAGGCCCCGGCGCTAATGATCGACGAAGACACCTTCGGCAACCTGACCCCCGAGGGCATCGAACAACTGCTGGAGGCCTATTCATGACGAGGCGCGTCGCTATGACCCTCACCTCCATCGGTCCCGCCAACCGTACTCCCCGTACGGCGGAAACCCACCCCCTGACCTGGCGCCTGCGCGACGACGCCGAGCCGGTCTGGCTCGACGAGTACCGCCAGAAGAACGGCTATGCCACGGCACAGAAGGCGCTCACCGAGATGTCCCCTGCCGACATCGTCGCCACCGTGAAGGACTCCGGTCTCAAGGGCCGCGGCGGCGCGGGCTTCTCCACCGGCATCAAGTGGGGCCTGATGCCCGCCGACGAATCCATCGATATCCGCTACCTGCTGTGCAACGCGGACGAGATGGAGCCCAACACCTGGAAGGATCGCCTGCTGATGGAGCAGCTGCCGCACCAACTGATCGAAGGCATGCTGATCAGCGCCAGGGCACTGAAGGCCTATCGCGGCTACATCTTCCTGCGCGGCGAATACGTCGATGCGGCCCGCAACCTCAATCGTGCCATCGAGGAAGCCAAGGCTGCCGGCCTGCTCGGCAAGAACATCTTCGGCAGCGGCTTCGACTTCGAGCTGCTCGTGCACACTGGCGCCGGCCGCTACATCTGCGGCGAGGAAACCGCGCTGATCAACTCCCTCGAAGGTCGCCGCGCCAACCCGCGCTCCAAGCCGCCCTTCCCCGCCGCCGTCGGCGTCTGGGGCAAGCCAACCTGCGTGAACAACGTCGAAACCCTGTGTAACGTGCCGGCGATCGTCGGCAACGGCGTCGACTGGTACAAGTCCCTGGCCCGCCCCGGCAGCGAGGACATGGGTACCAAGCTGATGGGCTTCTCCGGCAAGGTGAAGAACCCCGGCCTCTGGGAGCTGCCCTTCGGCATCACTGCCCGCGAACTGTTCGAGGACTACGCCGGCGGCATGCGCGATGGCTACCGGCTCAAGTGCTGGCAACCCGGCGGGGCCGGTACCGGCTTTCTCCTCCCCGAACACCTGGACGCACAGATGTACGCCGGTGGCATCGGCAAGGTCGGCACCCGCATGGGGACCGGTCTGGCCCTGGCGGTGGATGACAGCATCAACATGGTCTCGTTGCTGCGCAACTTGGAGGAGTTCTTCGCCCGCGAATCCTGCGGCTGGTGCACCCCATGCCGCGACGGCCTGCCGTGGAGCGTGAAGCTGCTGCGCGCCCTGGAACGTGGCGAAAGCCAGCCCGGCGACCTGGAAACACTGGAGCAACTGGTCAATTTCCTCGGCCCGGGAAAGACCTTCTGCGCCCACGCACCGGGTGCCGTCGAGCCGCTGGGCAGTGCCCTCAAGTATTTCCGCCAGGAGTTCGAGGCTGGCGTGCGGGGAAGCCCCAGCGAGACACGCCAGAGCGTCGCCGCTTCACAGGTTTGAGTTTGAATCGAAACGCAGGTCGAAGGAGCCGGGGCCCGATCCATGGCCCGCCGGGCTCCAATGCTCGCCTCGACCTGCGCCGGCCGCTGCCCCCATGCAGCGCCACTGACCGGATTCCATTAGCCACACCTGCCACGGCGGGTACTGAAGAAAACTGAACCATGGCCACTATCCACGTAGACGGCAAGACGTTCGAAGTCGATGGCGCGGACAACCTCCTCCAGGCCTGTCTGTCCCTCGGACTCGACATTCCCTATTTCTGCTGGCATCCGGCGCTAGGCAGCGTCGGTGCCTGCCGCCAGTGCGCGGTCAAGCAGTACAACGACGAGAACGACAAACGCGGCCGCCTCGTCATGTCCTGCATGACCCCCGCCACCGACAACAGCTGGATCTCCATCGAGGACGAGGAAGCGAAGCAGTTTCGCGAGAGCGTCGTCGAGTGGCTGATGATCAACCACCCGCACGACTGTCCGGTGTGCGAGGAAGGCGGTCATTGCCACCTCCAGGACATGACGGTGATGACCGGCCACACCACGCGCCGCTATCGCTTCACCAAGCGTACCCACCAGAACCAGGAGCTCGGCCCCTTCATCGCCCACGAGATGAACCGCTGCATCGCCTGCTACCGCTGCGTGCGTTACTACAAGGACTATGCCGGGGGCACCGACCTGGGCGTCTACGGCGCCAACGACAACGTCTACTTTGGGCGCGTCGAGGACGGCGTGCTGGAAAGCGAGTTCTCCGGCAACCTCACGGAGGTCTGCCCGACTGGGGTATTCACCGACAAGACCCACTCCGAGCGTTACAACCGCAAGTGGGACATGCAGTTCGCCCCGAGCATCTGCCATGGCTGTTCGGTCGGCTGCAATACCAGTCCCGGCGAGCGCTATGGCGAGATTCGCCGCATCGAGAATCGCTTCAACGGTGCGGTCAACCATTACTTCCTCTGTGACCGCGGCCGCTTCGGCTATGGCTACGTCAATCGCAAGGATCGTCCGCGCCAGCCGCTGATGGTTCCGAGCCAGAAGAAGATGGGACTGAACTCTGCCCTCGACCAGGCTGCCGCACTGCTGAAGGACCGCAAGGTGATCGGCATTGGCTCGCCACGCGCCAGCCTGGAAAGCAACTTCGCTTTGAGCGAACTGGTCGGTGCGGGCAATTTCTACTCGGGTATCGAAGCCGGTGAACTGGAGCGCCTGCAGCTGATCCTGAAGATCATGCAGGAAGGCCCGCTGCCGGTGCCTGCGCTGCGCGAGATCGAAGAGCACGACGCAGTATTCGTGCTTGGCGAAGACCTGACCCAGACCGCCGCTCGCATCGCCTTGGCCCTGCGCCAGTCGGTCAAGGGCAAGGGCGTGGAGATGGCTGCCAAGCTCAAGGTCCAGCCCTGGCTGGATGCAGCGGTGAAGAATATCGCCCAGCATGAGCTGAACCCGCTGTTCATCGCCAGCCTGGCACCGACCAGACTGGACGACGTGGCCACCGAATGCGTGCATGCCGCCCCCGACGATCTGGCTCGCCTCGGTTTCGCCGTGGCCCACGCCATCGACCCCAGTGCCCCGGCTGTCCCTGGCCTCGAACCTGAAGCGACCGAACTGGCCCAGCGCATCGCCGCCGCCCTGCTGGCGGCCAAGCGCCCGCTGATCGTTTCCGGCGATTCGCTCGGCTCCCGGGCCGTACTCGAAGCCGCGGCGAACATCGGCAAGGCCCTGCATAACCGCGAAAAAAACGCCTCTATCAGCTTCGTGGCGCCGGAAGCCAACAGCCTGGGGCTGGCCCTGTTCGGCGGCCGCTCGCTGGACGCTGCTCTGGAGCGGCTCGCCAGCGGCGAGGCCGATGCCGTGGTGATCCTGGAGAACGATCTGAATCGCCGTGCCGATGCGGCCCGTGTAGATGCCGCCCTGGCGGCCGCGAAGGCGGTGATCGTCGCCGATCATCAGCAGACCGCCACCTCCGCCCGGGCCCACCTGCTACTGCCGGTGGCAAGCTTCGCCGAGGCCGACGGCACCCTGGTCAACCAGGAAGGGCGCGCCCAGCGCTTCTTCCAGGTCTTCGATCCGAGCTACTATGACGCCGACAATCTGGTGCGCGAAGGCTGGCGCTGGCTGCATGCCCTGCACAGCACGCGGGAAGGCAAGCCTGTCGACTGGACCCAACTCGACCATGTCACCGATGCCTGTGCCAGTGCCCATCCGCAGCTCGCCGCTATCCGCAACGCGGCGCCAACCGCCGCGTTCCGCATCAAGGGCCTGAAGCTGGCCCGCGAGCCGCACCGTTACAGCGGCCGTACCGCCATGCTCGCCAACATCAGCGTGCATGAGCCGCGAACCCCGCAGGACCAGGACAGTGCCTTCGCCTTTTCCATGGAGGGCTATTCCGGCAGCAACGAGGATCGCCAGCAGATCCCCTTCGCCTGGTCGCCGGGCTGGAACTCGCCGCAGGCCTGGAACAAGTTCCAGGACGAGGTGGGCGGTCACCTGCGCGCCGGCGATCCGGGCATCCGCCTGATCGAAGCGCAGGGCGATCGACTGGCCTGGTTCGCCGAACCGCCGGCGGCATTCAACCCGCCGCGGGGCAACTGGCAGGTGGTGCCTTTCCACCACCTGTTCGGCAGCGAGGAAACCAGCGCGCTCGCCACCCCCGTGCAGGAGCGCATCCCGCAACCGTACGTTGCTCTGGCCAGGGCCGAGGCCGAACGCCTCGGGATCAACGAAGGCACCCTGCTCGGCCTGCGCATCGACGGCGTGGAGCTGCGTCTGCCGCTGCGTGTGGACGCCAACCTGGGCATCGGCCTGCTGGCCCTGCCAGCCGGCCTGCCAGGCATCCCCGCCACGCTTTTCGGCCGTCTGGCCAGCGATCTGCAGGAGGCTGCGCAATGAGCTGGATCACTCCCGAACTCATCGAGATCGTCGTCGCCGTCTTCAAGGCCATCGTCATCCTGCTGGTCGTGGTGGTCTGCGGCGCCCTGCTCAGCTTCGTCGAGCGCCGCCTGCTCGGCCTCTGGCAGGACCGCTACGGCCCCAACCGGGTCGGCCCGTTCGGCATGTTCCAGCTCGGCGCGGACATGCTGAAAATGTTCTTCAAGGAGGACTGGACGCCGCCGTTCACTGACAAGCTGATCTTCACCCTGGCGCCGATCGTCGCCATGAGTGCACTGCTGATCGGCTTCGCCGTAGTGCCGGTCACTCCGACCTGGGGGGTGGCAGACCTCAATATCGGTCTGCTGTTCTTCTTCGGCATGGCCGGTCTTGCAGTGTATGCGGTGCTCTTCGCCGGCTGGTCGAGCAACAACAAGTTCGCCCTGCTCGGTAGCCTGCGAGCCTCGGCCCAGACCCTCTCCTACGAGGTGTTCATGGGCTTGGCGCTGATGGGCGTGGTGGCCCAGGCGGGCTCCTTCAACATGCGTGACATCGTTGAGTACCAGGCCGAGAATCTGTGGTTCATCATTCCGCAGTTCCTCGGCTTCTGTACCTTCTTCATTGCCGGCGTCGCCGTGACCCACCGTCACCCTTTCGACCAGCCGGAAGCGGAGCAGGAACTGGCCGACGGCTATCACATCGAATACGCCGGGATGAAATGGGGCATGTTCTTCGTCGGCGAATACATCGGCATCGTACTGATCTCGGCGCTGCTGGTGACCCTGTTCTTCGGCGGCTGGCATGGCCCTTTCGGCCTGCTACCGCAGATTCCGTTCATCTGGTTCGCCCTGAAGACTGCCTTCTTCATCATGCTGTTCGTCCTGCTGCGCGCCTCCCTCCCACGTCCGCGCTATGACCAGGTGATGGCGTTCAGCTGGAAGTTCTGCCTGCCGCTGACCCTGCTCAACCTTCTGGTGACCGGCACCCTAGTGCTGGCTGCCCAGTAAGGAGAAACACGTCATGTTCAAATATATTGGTGATGTGCTGCACGGCACCTATACCCAGCTGCGCAGCCTGGCGATGGTGTTCTCGCATGCCTTCCGCAAGCGCGACACCCTGCAATATCCGGAAGAGCCGGTGTACCTGCCGCCCCGCTATCGCGGGCGTATCGTCCTGACCCGCGACCCCGACGGCGAAGAGCGTTGCGTGGCCTGCAATCTCTGCGCCGTGGCCTGCCCGGTCGGCTGTATCTCCCTGCAGAAGGCCGAAACCGAAGATGGCCGCTGGTATCCGGAGTTCTTCCGCATCAACTTCTCGCGCTGCATCTTCTGCGGTTTGTGCGAGGAAGCCTGCCCGACCACCGCGATCCAGCTCACCCCGGATTTCGAGATGGCTGAATTCAAGCGCCAGGAGCTGGTGTACGAGAAGGAAGACCTGCTGATCTCCGGCCCCGGCAAATACCCCGACTACAACTTCTACCGCGTCGCCGGCCTGGCCATTGCCGGCAAGCCGAAAGGTGCTGCGCAGAACGAAGCCGAGCCGATCAACGTGAAAGGCCTGCTGCCTTAAGGACCCAGGAAAAATGGAATTCGCGTTCTACTTCGCTGCCGGGGTCGCCGTGGTGTCCACCCTGCGGGTGATCACTCATACCAACCCGGTGCACGCACTGCTCTATCTGATCGTTTCCCTGCTGGCGGTATCGATGTGCTTCTTCAGCCTCGGCGCACCCTTCGCCGGTGTGCTGGAGATCATCGTCTACGCCGGCGCCATCATGGTGCTGTTCGTTTTCGTGGTGATGATGCTCAACCTCGGCCCGGCTATCGCCGAGCAGGAACGGCAATGGCTGAAACCGGGCATCTGGGCCGGTCCGACGGTGCTGTCCGCCCTGCTCCTGCTGCAGCTGCTGTATGCCCTGTTCGGCACCTCGAGCGGAGCCGTCGCCGGCCAGCAGACGGTGGATGCCAAGGCCGTCGGCATCGCGCTGTTCGGACCCTACCTGCTGGCGGTGGAACTGGCATCCATGCTGCTGCTCGCCGCACTGGTTGCCGCCTACCACCTCGGCCGCCACGAAGCCAAGGAGTGACCTGATGAATGCAATCCCCATGGAGCACGGTCTGGCGCTGTCCGGCGTGCTGTTCAGCCTCGGCCTGGTCGGCCTGATGGTGCGGCGCAACATCCTGTTCGTGTTGATGAGCCTGGAAATCATGATGAACGCTTGCGCGCTGGCCTTCATCGTTGCCGGCAGCCGCTGGGCACAGGCCGACGGCCAGATCATGTTCATTCTGGTGATCACCCTGGCAGCCGCCGAGGCCAGCATCGGCCTGGCAATCCTGCTGCAGCTGTATCGCCGTTTCCATACCCTCGATATCGACGCTGCCAGCGAGATGCGCGGATGAACCTACTATTCCTCACCTGTCTTTTTCCGCTGCTCGGCTGGCTGCTGCTGGCCTTCTCCCGCGGACGTTTCTCCGAGAACCTGTCGGCGCTGATCGGCGTCGGTTCCGTGGGTCTCTCGGCCCTGACCGCTGCCTGGGTCATCTGGCAGTTCAACAGCGCCCCGCCGGAAGGCGGCGTCTTCACCCAGACGCTGTGGCAGTGGATGAGTGTGGTCGACTTCGCGCCGAGCTTCACCCTCTACCTGGACGGCCTGTCGGTCACCATGCTCGGCGTGGTCACCGGCGTGGGCTTCCTGATCCACCTGTTCGCCAGCTGGTACATGCGCGGTGAAGAGGGCTACTCGCGCTTCTTCGCCTATACCAACCTGTTCATCGCCAGCATGCTGTTCCTGGTGCTGGGCGACAACCTGCTGTTCCTCTACTTCGGCTGGGAAGGCGTGGGGCTGTGCTCCTACCTGCTGATCGGCTTCTACTACCACGAACGCAAGAACGGCAACGCGGCGCTCAAGGCCTTCATCGTTACCCGCGTCGGCGACGTGTTCATGGCTATCGGCCTATTCATCCTGTTCGTCAATCTCGGCACCCTGAACATCCAGGAGCTGGTCAGCCTGGCCCCGCAGAAATATGCCGAAGGCGACCACTGGCTGTGGATCGCCACCCTGATGCTGCTCGGCGGCGCGGTCGGCAAGTCCGCCCAACTGCCGCTGCAAACCTGGCTGGCCGACGCCATGGCCGGCCCGACCCCGGTCTCGGCGCTGATCCACGCGGCGACCATGGTGACCGCCGGCGTCTACCTGATCGCCCGCACCCACGGCCTGTTCCTGCTGACCCCGGAGATCCTCGACCTGGTCGGCATCGTCGGCGGCGTGACCCTGCTGCTGGCCGGCTGCGCCGCCCTGGTGCAGACCGACATCAAGCGCATCCTCGCCTACTCAACCATGAGTCAGATCGGCTACATGTTCCTCGCCCTGGGCGTTGGCGCCTGGGACGCGGCGATCTTCCACCTGATGACCCACGCCTTCTTCAAGGCCCTGCTGTTCCTCGCCTCCGGTTCGGTGATCCTCGCCTGCCACCACGAACAGGACATCTTCAAGATGGGCGGCCTGTGGAAGAAGCTGCCGCTGGCCTACGCCAGCTTCATCGTCGGCGGTGCCGCGCTGGCCGCTCTGCCGCTGCTGACCGCGGGCTTCTACTCCAAGGACGAGATCCTCTGGGAAGCCTACGCCAGCGGTCGCGTCCTGCTGCTCTTCGCCGGCCTGGCCGGTGCCTTCCTGACTTCCTTGTACACCTTCCGGCTGATCTTCATCGCCTTCCATGGCGAGGCGAAGGGCGAGGTGCATGCAGGGCACAGCCTTGCCCACCACCTGCCGCTCGCGGTACTGATCGTCCTGTCCACCTTCGTCGGCGCCTGGATAGTGCCGCCGCTGCACGGCGTGCTGCCGGAAAGCGTCGGCCACGCCGGTGGCGGGGCCAAGCATGTGCTGGAAGTCGTTTCCGCCATCATCGCCCTGGCGGGCATCGCCTTCGCCGCGCGGCTGTTCCTCGGCGACCGGAAGCTGCTCGACGGCATCGCGCAGAGCGAGCCGGCACGCAAGTTGACCCCTCTGTGGTATGCCGCCTGGGGCTTCGACTGGCTCTACGACCAGCTGTTCGTCAAACCCTATCTGCAGCTCTGCCGTCTACTCGGCCGCGACCCCATCGACCGCGGTATCGGCGTGATCCCGCGCCTGGCACGCGGCGGTCACGGAGTCCTGAGCCGCAGCGAGACCGGCCAGTTGCGCTGGTATGCCGGCTCCATCGTCGGCGGTGCCGTGCTGCTGCTCGGCATCGTGCTGTTGGCCTGACATTTTGCGAAAGGAATTGAGCCCGTCATGATTCTGCCCTGGCTGATCCTGATCCCCTTCATCGGCGGCCTGCTGTGCTGGCAAGGTGAACGCTTCGGCGCCACCCTGCCGCGCTGGATCGCGCTGCTGACCATGTCCCTGCTGCTGGTTCTCGGCCTCTGGCTGTGGGCCACCGGGGACTTCACCCTGGCCCCCGCGCCGGGAACCGCCCCGCTCTGGACCGCCGAGTTCCGGCTGAGCTGGATCGAGCGCTTCGGTATCGAGCTGCACCTGGCCCTGGACGGCCTGTCGATGCTGATGGTGGTGCTCACCGGCCTGCTCGGTGTGCTCTCGGTCCTCTGCTCCTGGAAAGAAATCCAGCAGCGGGTCGGCTTCTTCCACCTCAACCTGATGTGGATCCTCGGGGGTGTGGTCGGCGTCTTCCTGGCCGTCGACCTGTTCCTGTTCTTCTTCTTCTGGGAAATGATGCTGGTACCGATGTATTTCCTCATCGCGCTCTGGGGTCACAGCGGCAGCACGGGCAGCACCCGCATCACTGCCGCCACCAAGTTCTTCATCTTCACCCAGGCCAGCGGCCTGATCATGCTGGTGGCCATCCTCGGCCTGGTGTTCGTCCACTACAGCCAGAGCGGCGTGTTCACCTTCAACTACGCCGATCTGCTGAAGACCCAGCTGGCTCCGGGCACCGAGTTCCTGCTGATGCTCGGCTTCTTCATCTCCTTCGCGGTGAAGTTTCCGGTCATCCCGGTTCACTCCTGGCTGCCCGACGCCCATGCCCAGGCGCCGACCGCCGGCTCCGTGGACCTGGCCGGCATCCTGCTGAAGACCGCCGCCTACGGCCTGCTGCGCTTCGCCCTGCCGCTGTTCCCCAACGCCTCGGCGGAGTTCGCGCCGATCGCCATGGGCCTCGGCGTGCTCGCCATCGTCTACGGTGCCCTGGTGTCCTTCGCGCAGACCGACATCAAGCGCCTGGTGGCCTACTCCAGCGTGTCGCACATGGGCTTCATCCTGATCGCCATCTACTCCGGCAGCCAGATCGCCCTGCAGGGCGCGGTGGTGCAGATGATCGCCCACGGCCTCTCCGCCGCCGCACTGTTCATCCTCTGCGGCCAGCTCTACGAGCGTCTGCACACCCGTGACATGCGCGAGATGGGCGGCATCTGGGGCCGCATGCCGTGGCTGCCGGCCGTCAGCCTGTTCTTCGCCGCCGCCGCGCTCGGCCTGCCGGGCACCGGAAATTTCGTCGGCGAGTTCCTGGTCCTGATCGGCACCTTCCCGCAGGCCCCCTGGATCACCGTGCTGGCCTCCACCGGTCTGGTGCTCGGCTCGGTCTATTCGCTGATCATGATCCACCGCGCCTACTTGGGCCCGGCCAGGACGGAAGGCGCCCTGCTCGGCCTGAACGGCCGCGAGCTGAGCATGGTGCTCGGCCTGGCAGGACTGCTGATCCTCCTCGGCGTCTACCCGCAGCCGGTTCTCGACACCTCTGCCGCCAGTATGCAAGGCGTGCAGCAGTGGTTGAGCACCGCCCTCACCCAACTCGTTTCTACCCGGTAAGTAGAGCCATGCAAATGACGACTCAACATCTCATCGCCCTGCTGCCGCTGCTCATCACCTCTGCCACCATCATGGCGGTGATGCTCGGCATCGCCTGGAGGCGAAATCACTCGCTGACCTTCACCCTCTCGGTGTTCGGTCTCAACTTCGCCCTGCTGTCGGTCATTCCGGCGCTCAAGGTCGCGCCACTGGCAGTCACCCCGCTGCTGCAGATGGACAGCTTCGCCGGCTTCTACATGGCGCTGATCCTGGTCGCCACCCTGGCCTGCGTGACCCTGACCCATGCCTACATGGGCGACAAAAGCGGCTCGCCGGGCTATCCCGGCAACCGCGAGGAAATGTACCTCCTGATCCTGCTCGCCGCAGCGGGTGCGCTGGTGCTGGTCGGCGCCCAGCACCTCACCGGGCTGTTCATCGGCCTGGAGCTGCTCTCGGTGCCGGTCTACGGCATGGTCGCCTACGCCTTCTTCAACCGGCGTTCGCTGGAGGCCGGCATCAAATATATGGTTCTGTCGGCTGCCGGCAGTGCCTTCCTGCTGTTCGGCATGGCCCTGCTCTACGCCGAATCCGGCAGCCTGAGCTTCGCCAGCCTGGGCAACGCCATGGCGCCGGACGGCGTGCAGGGCAGCCTGGTACAGGTCGGCATCGGCCTGATGCTGATCGGCTTGGCCTTCAAGCTGTCGCTTGTGCCCTTCCATCTGTGGACGCCGGACGTCTACGAGGGTGCGCCGGCGCCGGTCTCGGCCTTCCTCGCCACCGTCAGCAAGGTCGCGGTGTTCGCCGTGCTGCTGCGTCTGTACCAGATCTCCCCGGCGACTTCCGGCGGCTGGATGAACGACCTGCTGAGCCTGATCGCCGTCGCCTCCATCCTGCTCGGCAACCTGCTGGCGTTGCTGCAGAGCAACCTCAAGCGTCTGCTCGGCTACTCGTCCATCGCTCACTTCGGCTACCTGCTGGTAGCGTTGATCGCCAGCAAGGGCATGGCCGTGGAGGCGATCGGCGTCTACCTGGCGTCCTACGTGCTGACCAGCCTCGGCGCCTTCGGGGTGATCACCCTGATGTCCACGCCCTACAGCGGCCGCGACGCCGATGCCCTGTACGAGTACCGCGGCCTGTTCTGGCGCCGCCCGTACTTGACCGCAGTGCTCACCACCATGATGCTGTCGCTGGCCGGCATCCCGCTGACCGCCGGCTTCATCGGCAAGTTCTACGTGATCGCCGCGGGCGTCGAGTCCGAGCTCTGGTGGCTACTCGGTGCGTTGGTCACCGGTAGCGCCATCGGCGTCTACTACTACCTGCGGGTGATAGTCACCCTGTTCCTGGTCGAGCCGAAGCTGCAGCGCCGCGATGCTCCGCTCAACTGGAACTTGGGTAGCGGCGGCATCATGCTGCTGCTCATCGCCTTGCTGGCCTTCGGCCTCGGTGTCTACCCGCAACCCCTGCTGGAGCTGGTGCAGCAGAGCGGCCTGCTGGTCGGCTGAAGCCACACGCCCGGTGCCGCGGAACGTCCCTCGTTCCGCGGCACCGGGATCCGCCCGATACTCCCCGACGACTCCTCTCCCCGCCTTCCTCGCACATCCCCGCCGCCGACCCTCAGCTCGCCTCCCGGCGCATCGGCAACCTGATCACCACCCGCAACCCGCCCAGCGGCGAGTCCTGCAACGCCAGACTGCCGTGCCAAGCATCGAGGATGCTGAACGGCGCCCCCTGGTCGCCCAGCCTCTGCCGGTGGAACCATAAGCCGGCCCAGGGGTTAAAATCCACCCTGCACGCCTGCGGGACGCGCCCCTCCAATGCGGGAGGCGTCCAATCACCTCTTTCAAGGCACTACCAGTGGAATTATTCAAAGAATTCGTATTCGAAGCGGCTCACCACCTACCCCACGTCCCGGCCGGCCACAAGTGCGGCCGGCTGCATGGCCATTCGTTCCGCGTGGCCATCTACATCGAAGGCGAAGTCGACCCCTACACCGGCTGGATTCGCGACTTCTCCGAGATCAAGGAGATCTTCAAGCCGATCTACGAGCGGCTGGACCACAACTATCTGAACGAGATCGAGGGCCTGGAGAATCCGACCAGCGAGATCCTCGCCAAGTGGATCTGGCAGCAGCTCAAGCCCCTGCTGCCCGAACTCTCCCGGGTGCGTATCCATGAAACCTGCACCAGTGGCTGCGAATACCGCGGGGACTAGTGGCCTGTTTGGTTGATTCGATTGGTCAATTTCGGCGCCCGAGGCTCCGATACTGCGTTGCCGCTCCTTGTCATAGCCCTGCCATGACTCGTCGCGGCGCCTTTTCTCGAAACCCCGGTCATCCGAGCTCGAGTCAACCAATCAACCGCACAGGCCACTAGCCGCCGGCCTGCAGGCGCCGGTAGTACTCGAGCACCTTCGGCACGTAGCGCTGGGTCTCAGCGAAGGGCGGAATGGTGCTACCGCTACCGATGACCGCCCCGGGGCCTGCGTTGTAGGCCGCCACGGCCAGGCTGAGGTCCTGCTCGAACATCTCCAGCAGACGCTTCAGGTAGCGGGCGCCGCCGCGTATGTTGGCAGCCGGGTCCCAGACGTCCGCCACTCCCAGCTCGCGGGCGGTATCCGGCATCAGTTGCATCAGCCCGGCCGCCCCCTTCGGCGAGACGGCATGCGGATCGTAGTTGGACTCGGCACGGATCACTGCATGCAGCAGCGCCTCGGGCAGGCCATGCTCGGCCGCCGCGGCAGCCACCAGCGCGGCATAGGGCAATGCCCCGGCCAGCGCCCTGGGCTTCGGTGCCGGCGCAGACACTGCCGGCGATGGTGGCGGCTCGCGACGCAGGCGCACGCTCTTGCGCTCCCTGCGGTAGACATTGGTGAGGGTGACGCTGCCGTCCGCCACCACCTCCTTGTAGATATCGCCATACGCCGGCGCCGCCGATGCCAGCGCGGCGGTCATGCCGAGCAGAACTGCCGCCACTCGTCCCATGGATCCCTCTCCCGATACCGCCGCACGTCCCGGCGGCGCCTGCATCTTCCTACCAGACCAGCAAGGCAAGAATCATGCTGTGGCGGAAAAAGCGCCTTGCGTCTCCAACGTCGAGTCTCTCCGCTGCCCGGACGGGCCATCGGGGGGCCGCCCGGAGCGGGGAATGGTGGGTGAAAATCCCCAATTCCCCAGCAAGAGATCGCCAGGCCCCGCGGAAAACGACGCCTGGCAGTTGGCCTGAAGATTGCTGAACTTCCGGCGCGCTTCGGCGTTTTCCCGGCTATGTCCGGATTGCCTGCTAGCAGCATTGCCGGCAGAGAGTCTCCTGTGAGAGCGGCCGCTGTTCCGGAGCCCGATCACGACATGGCCCTTTCTGTCACCGGAACCCGAGGTCAGCCAGATGAAACGGATACACTTCCCCGCCCCGGCCCGCCGCAGTCCGGGCTTCACCCTGCTGGAACTGCTGGTCGTGCTGGTCGTGCTCGGCCTGCTGGCGGGCATCGTCGGCCCCAAATACTTCAACCAGCTCGGCCGCTCGGAAACCAAGGTCGCCCGCACGCAGATCGAGGGCCTGGGCAAGGCGCTGGACATCTACCGTGTGGAAACCGGCCACTACCCGAGTACCGAGCAGGGTCTAAATGCCCTGGTCACGGCCCCCAGCGACGAGCCGCGCTGGTCCGGCCCCTATCTGCAGAAGGCCGTGCCACAGGACCCCTGGGGCCGCTCCTACGTCTACCGCTCGCCGGGCGAGAACGGCGACTACGACCTGCTGACCTTCGGCAAGGACGGCCAGCCCGGCGGCGAAGGCGAGAACGCGGAAATCACCAGCTGGCAGTGATGGGAGCCGGACATGCGCTTTCAGATCAAGGGCATGCGCAAGGAGGCGGAGGTGGTGTCGCTGTTCCTCGACGCCCCGAGCCCGGCCGACGCCCTGCGCCTGGCCGAACACCAGGGCCTCAAGGTGCTCAGCCTGCGCGCCGAAAGGCGCTGGTCGCCGGCCCGCTGGCGTCGCCGCGAAGCCTTCCCGCTGGTGCTGTTCAGCCAGGAACTGACCACCCTGCTGAACGCCGGCCTGGCACTGATCGACGCCCTGGAAAGCCTCGCCGAGAAGGAGTCCGACGCCCAGGCGCGCAAGATCCTCTCCGACCTGGTGCGCCTGCTCTACGAGGGCAAGTCCTTCTCCCAGGCGCTGGGCGAGTTCCCCTTGATCTTTCCCCCCCTCTACGTGGCGCTGGTACAGTCCAGCGAGAAGACCGGCGCAGTCGGCGATGCACTGGGCCGCTACGTCGCCTACCGCACCCGCATGGACGAGGTGCGCCAGAAGATCGTCAGCGCCTCGGTCTATCCGCTTCTGCTGCTGCTAGTCGGCAACGGGGTGCTGCTGTTTCTCATCGGCTACGTGGTACCGCGCTTCAGCCTGGTCTTCGAGGGGCTCGGCTCCAACCTGCCGTGGCTGTCGCAGGTGCTGCTGAACGTCGGGCAATTCATCCATACCCATCAGGGCGCCCTGCTCGGTAGCCTGGTGCCGGCCGTGATCGCCCTCGTCGTCTTGCTGCGCCAAGAACGGGTCCAGCGCGCCCTCGGCCGGCTGATCGAGAAAGTCCCGACCATCCGCGAGCGCCTGTTCATTTACGAGATGGCACGCTTCTACCGCTCCCTGGGCATCCTGCTGCAGGGCGGCATCCCCATCCTCACCGCCCTGGGCATGGTCCGCGGCCTGCTCGGCCCCGCCTCGCGCATCCGCCTGGATCGGGCCGGCGAACTCATCCGCGAAGGCCACGCCCTGTCCCGCTCGCTGGAGGAGAATCGCCTGGCGACGCCGGTCTCCCTGCGCATGCTCCGCGCCGGCGAGCAGGCCGGCAACCTAGGCGTCATGATGGAGCGCACCGCCGACTTCTACGACGAGGAAACCGGTCGCTGGATCGACTGGTTCGTACGCCTGTTCGAGCCGTTGCTGATGACCTTCATCGGACTGATCATCGGGGTGATCGTGATCCTGATGTACATGCCGATATTCGAGTTGGCGTCGAGTATTCAGTAGTGTGGGAGCGGGAGGTAGTTTCGTCCAAAGAGAAGACAATCCTGAGACCTCACACCCGACGCCCCTTCGGAACGTCGGGTCCCCTACTGCTGGCTATGCGCGGCCTGAGTGCAGCAGGCGCTCCAGACGCCCGGTAGCAGAGGGCCGGCCATTGAGCCAGGGGGCCAGCAGGCGGGTGGTGAGCGGGATGAAGAAGAAGACCATCAGCGGCGTCAGCATCAGCGTACTGACCAGTATCCGCGGGACGAGCGACAGCGTGCCCAGAGCCTCGCCAAACAGCCACTGGAACGCCAGGGAGACGGGAAAGAACGCCAGCCAGATGGCCGTGGCCTGCTTCCAGCGCGGCTGGCCGTTGCCCTCGGCGTCGTGGAACCAGCAGCCCAGCCCGGTGGCCCGGTGCTCGTGGGGAGCGTCGAAGAGGCCCCGGCCACGCGCCAGCCAGGCATGCCGCGAGGCGGAGTGCTCCCAGGCTGCCAGGGTGATCTCGTCACTGAAACGGAAGATGATCTGGTACTCGTCGTCTCCGGGCGGCGGTTCCAGTACGCCAGATCCCAGAAAGCCATCGAAGTCGCCGGCCAGACGGCGGCCTTCCTCGAGCCAGTCGCTGAAAGCTCGGTAGCGTCCGCAAGCCACGCGGCGCGCCACCATGAGGGTAACGGGGGCGTTAGACATCGTGTGTCTCCTTTTAAGTATCCGGCTACCCGGGTAGGGCCTGCCGAAGAAACGGGGGTCTGGGTAAAACCCTCCGAAAGGCAGGCCAAAACTACCCCATCCAGCGGCACAAGACCAACCCCTGAACGCAACAGGAATACGGCTCGATGACGGCCTATTGCCTGAACCACCGGGCGGGTGGGCGAACGAATCCCCCGCCTCCGTACATCCCCCGACAGACTCCCTGGCCGCCCTCGCGGAGGCTGGCAATACTTCGCAGCAGACAGATCATGCAACGGAGGTCGGCATGTGCGGCAGATTCGTACAGTACCGGGCAGCGATCGACTATCTGGAAGCGCTGCACAGCGGGGCGCCGCTGGCGGCCGGCATCGAGTCCGCTCCGGTCGCCCGCTATAACGTGGCCCCGCATACGCGGGTGCTGCTGATCCACGCGGATGCTGACGGGTTGCGCTTAGAGCCCGTTGTATGGGGATACGCGCCGGCCTGGGCGCAGGGGCCGCGGGCGCGGCTGCCGGCGATCAATGCCCGCGTGGAGACGCTGGCGAGCAGCCGGTTCTGGCGGGAGGCCTGGAAGTCCGGGCGCGCCTTGGTGCCAGCCGATGGCTGGTATGAGTGGCGGCAGGACGCAGCCGGCACGGGGCGAAAGCAGCCCTTCTTCTTTCGCTTGAAGAGCGGCGAGCCACTGTTCTTCCCAGCCGTCGGCCGGTTTCCACGAGGTGGCGCGGCAGCGCGTGAAGGCGACGGTTTCGCGCTGATCACCCAGACGAGCGATGGACGGATGAACGAGATACACGACCGCCGGCCACTGGTCCTGGAGCCCGAGATGGCCCGGGCCTGGCTCGATCCGCAGCAGACGCCGGCCCAGGCCGAGGAGATCGTCCGGCACCGGGGACTGCCGATGCAGGCGTTCGAGTGGTATCCGGTCGGGCTGGCGGTGGGGAATGTGCACAACGAAGGGGCCGAGCTGATTCGGCCAGTGGAACCAGCGGATGATGGGTGAGCCACGATCAGGGCGCCGACCCCGAGCATGCCGAGGCGGAAGCTGGTAAGATCGCGCCCCTGTTTTCCCCGGCACGCGGCGCGGGTTCCCGGATGAGATCCGCCGCCAGCGACAAGCACTTCGAGCGGACCCTGCACGTTCCGGACAGCCGGGTCCCCACAGGAGAGTGCCCGCCCACACTGATCATGAGCCCGGCTTTCATCACCAACCAGTGGGGCACGGCGTGCGGATGCTGCCGTCGCCCCCGCTCGCCGGATCAACTCAACCTCGGACTGGGATGAGCTGGCGAAGCTGAATGGTACGAAATTAGTACAAAAGCGCGCCGACCAGGCCTAGAAGCCACGCAGGACAATATTTTGATCTCTACCGCCAACATCACCATGCAGTTCGGGGCCAAGCCCCTCTTCGAGAACGTCTCCGTCAAGTTCGGCAACGGCAACCGCTACGGCCTGATCGGCGCCAACGGTTGCGGCAAGTCCACCTTCATGAAGATCCTCGGCGACGACCTCGAGCCCTCCGCCGGCCAGGTGATGCTCGAACCCAACGTGCGTCTCGGCAAGCTGCGCCAGGACCAGTTCGCCTACGAAGACTTCTCGGTGATCGACACAGTGATCATGGGCCATGAGGAACTGTGGAACGTGAAGGCCGAGCGCGACCGCATCTATTCGCTGCCGGAGATGAGCGAAGAGGACGGCATGAAGGTCGCCGACCTTGAAGTGCAATTCGCCGAGATGGATGGCTACACCGCCGAATCCCGCGCTGGCGAGCTACTACTCGGGGTGGGCATTCCGCTGGAGCAGCACTTCGGCTCGATGAGCGCCGTCTCCCCCGGCTGGAAGCTGCGCGTGCTGCTGGCCCAAGCGCTGTTCTCCGACCCGGACGTGCTGCTGCTCGACGAACCGACCAACCACCTGGACATCAACACCATCCGCTGGCTGGAAGGCGTGCTCACCGCACGCAACAGCACCATGATCATCATTTCCCACGACCGCCACTTCCTGAACAGCGTCTGCACCCACATGGCCGACCTGGACTACGGCGAGCTACGCCTGTTCCCCGGCAACTACGACGAGTACATGACCGCGGCGACCCAGGCCCGCGAGCGCCTCTTGGCCGACAACGCCAAGAAGAAGGCGCAGATCGCCGAACTGCAGACCTTCGTCAGCCGCTTCTCGGCCAACGCCTCCAAGGCCAAGCAGGCCACCAGCCGCGCCAAGCAGATCGACAAAATTCAGCTGGAAGAGGTCAAGCCGTCCAGCCGGATCAGCCCGTTCATCCGCTTCGAGCAGAACAAGAAGCTGCACCGCCAGGCGGTGACCATCGAGAAGGCCAGCCAGGGCTTCGACGGCAGCGCGCTGTTCAAGGGGCTGTCGATGCAGATCGAGGCCGGCGAGCGGGTGGCGATCATCGGCCCCAACGGCATCGGCAAGACCACCCTGCTGCGCACAATGGTCGGCGAGATGCCGCCGATGTCCGGCGAGGTGAAGTGGACCGAGAGCGCCGAGGTCGGCTATTTCGCCCAGGACCATGCCGACGACTTCGAACAGGACATGACCCTGTTCGACTGGATGGCCCAGTGGACCCAGGGCGGCGAGCAACTGGTGCGCGGCACTCTCGGCCGCATGCTGTTCTCCAACGACGACATCAGGAAATCGGTGAAGGTAATCTCCGGCGGCGAGCAGGGGCGCATGCTGTTCGGCAAGCTGATCCTCAACAAGCCCAACGTGCTGGTGATGGACGAGCCGACCAACCACCTCGACATGGAATCGATCGAGGCGCTCAACCTGGCCTTGGAGAACTATCCGGGCACGCTGATCTTCGTCAGCCACGACCGCGAATTCGTCAGCTCGCTGGCCACCCGCATCATCGAGTTGTCGGAGAACGGCGTGACCGACTTCAGCGGTAGCTACGACGACTACCTGCGCAGCCAGGGCGTGGTGGTCTGAGCCCCCTGGCGCTCGGGGCTCCGGGCACCCCCCGTGCCCGGAGCCCGTCAGGCCCAGGTCAGCCGGCCCAGCAGCCGGGTCCGGCGGATCACCAGCTTCTCCAGCTCCGCCACAACGAACACCAGCAGCCCCGCACCGGCCACCTTCAGCCATTCACCGGCCGAAAGCGCCGCCGAGCCGAAAATGGTCTGCATCTGCGGCGTGTGGGTGAAGGCCAATTGCAGGCCGATGCAGGCGGCAATCGCCAGCAGCACCGAGCGATTGCCCGTCAGCCCTTCGTGACCGAGCGCCGGGGCGAAGATGAAGCGGCTGTTGATCAGGTAGAACATCTCGCCCGCCACCACCGCGTTGACCGCCATGGTGCGGGCGCTGGCGATGTCGTTGCCCCGCCCCATCTCCCAGAGGAACAGCCCCAGAGCGCCGATCATCATCAGCACCGAAACCATCAGCACCCGCCAGACAAAGAAGCCCGACAGCAGGGCCTCGCCCGGCGGACGAGGGCGGCGCGTCATGAGGTTGCGCTCGCCCGGCTCGAAGGCCAGGGCCAGGCCGAGGGTGCTGGAGGTGACCATGTTGATCCACAACACCTGGGCCGGGGTGAGCGGCAGCGCGAGCTCGAAGAGAATGGCGGCGAGCACCACCAGCGCCTCGCCGCCGTTGGTCGGCAGCATGAAGAGGATGAACTTCTTCAGGTTGTCGTAGACCGCGCGGCCCTCACGCACGGCGGAGGAAATGCTGGCGAAGTTGTCGTCGGCGAGCACCATGTCGGCGGCCTCCTTGGCCGCCTCGGTGCCCTTGAGTCCCATCGCCACGCCGACATCGGCACGCTTGAGCGCCGGGGCGTCGTTCACCCCGTCGCCGGTCATCGCCACCACCTGGCCGTCCTCTTGCAGGGCCTGGACCAAGCGCAGCTTATGTTCCGGGCTGGAGCGGGCGAACACGTCGATCTCCATGGCTACCCGGCGCAGCTCGGCTGCGTCCATCAGCGCTACCTCGGCCCCGGTGATGGCCGGCTTGCCGACGCCGATGCCCAGCTGCGCACCGATGACACGGGCGGTTTCGGCATGGTCGCCAGTGATCATCTTGACCCGGATGCCGGCGCGGTGACATTCGGCCACCGCCTTGATCGCCTCCTCCCGGGGCGGATCGATGATGCCGACCAGCGCCAGCAGGGTATAGCCCTCCTCCGCGTCGGCGAAATCCAGGTGGCCGTCGACCGGGGCGGCGCGCCGGCAGGCCAGCGCCAGCAGCCGTAACCCATGGGCGGCGGTGTCGGTCGCCATGCGCCGCCAGTAGTCGGCATTCAGCGGAGCCTCTCCCTCGTGTCCCAACTGGCTGGTGCACATCTCAATGATCCGCTCCGGCGCGCCCTTGACGAAGATCCAGGGGTCGCCGTCGGCGTCGCGATGGAAGGTAGCCATGAAGCGGTGCTCGGACTCGAAGGGAATGGAGTCGATCCGCGGCCAAGCCTCGGCGGCCAGCTGCTGAGTAAAGCCCGCCTTGCCGCCGAGTACCAGCAGGGCGCCCTCGGTGGGATCGCCCTCCACCTGCCAGCAGCCCTTCTCCTCGCGCAGCCGTGCGTCATTGCACAGCACGCCGGCGCGGATCGCCAGAGCCAGAGCCGGATAGAGCTCGGTATCGACAATCCGCCCGTCGAGGCTGAGGTCGCCGACCGGCGCGTAGCCTACGCCACCGACGTCGAAGGCATGGCCGGCGCAGATCACCCGCAGCACGGTCATCTCGTTGCGGGTCAGGGTGCCAGTCTTGTCGGAACAGATCACCGTCACCGAGCCCAGGGTCTCGACCGCCGGCAGACGGCGGATGATGGCGTTGCGCCGGGCCATGCGCTGGACCCCGAGGGCGAGAGTGACAGTCATGATCGCCGGAAGCCCTTCGGGAATCGCCGATGCGGCCAGGGCCACAGCCATCATGAACATCTCCGCCGGAGCATGGCCGCGACCCAGGGTGCCGAGCAGGAAGGCCGCCGTGGCCATTGCCAGGATCGCCACCGCCAGCAGCCGGCCGAAACGGTCGATCTGCCGCAGCAGCGGCGTGCTCAGGGTCTGGAGGCCGGCGAGCAGCTGGTTGATCCGGCCCAGCTCGGTATCGATCCCGGTGGCCACGACGATGCCACTGGCCTGGCCATGGACCACCAGGGTGCCCGAATAAGCCATGCCGTAACGGTCGCCTAGCGGCGCATCGGCGGCGACCGCGTCGCAGCCCTTCTCCACCGGCAGCGACTCACCGGTCAGCGCGGCTTCCTCGACGCGCAGATCCTTCACTGAAATCAGGCGCAGATCCGCCGGCACCCGATCGCCGGAGGCGAGCTGCACCCAGTCGCCCGGCACCAGCTCGGCAGCATCGATCTCACAGCGGGTGCCTTCGCGGATCACCGTGGCCCGCGGTGAGAGCATGGCACGGATGGCGTCCAGCGCGGCCTCGGCCTTGCCTTCCTGGATGAAGCCGATGATCGCGTTGATGACCACCGCAGCGAGCAGCACGCCGGTATCCACCCAATGGCCCAGGGCCGCGGTGATCGCGGCGGCGACCAGCATCACATAGAGCAGGACGTTGTGGAACTGCAGGAAGAAACGCAGCAGAGGCCCCCGACGCTTCGGCGGTGCCAGACGGTTGGGGCCATAGCGCTCGAGACGACTGCCGATCTCGGCCGCCTTGAGCCCTCCAGGCCCTGTGCGCAGGCGCTGCCGAACGTCCTCCCGCTCCAACGTATGCCAGAGCTCTGCTGCTTCGGGCACGGTTTGCGGGGCTGTCAGGCGATCCGTCATCGGACAGGTCCTTGTGTCGTTACCGGGGGCGATCGCCCCGGACTTTAACGAGCCGGCCCCCCACCGTCCAACCGACGGCATCTGCGCCTGCTCAGATCGGCAAGTGCACGAACAGCGCACTGGCGAGCCTGCGGCCGAGGAACAGCCAGTCGATCCAGAACGCCTGGTGCAACGCGACGGTTCTCCAGAACACCGCCTGATAGGCGAGCTTGCGGGTCTTGTGGCGGAACCGCTGCTGCGCCAGCAGCGCACCGGGCCAGCCGCCGATCAACTCGACGGCATGCAGGCTGGACTCCGGAATGCGCCAGCGCCTCTTTGCCGCACGGCCCTTGTCCATCCAGTACTGCAGGAAGCTGAGCAGGCTGAACAGCACATAGCCGCCCAACGCCCAGAACGAGCCGTCGTGCAGCAGTTGCAGCGTACCGCCGAGCGGCAGTGCGCAGAGCGCGAAGAGCACCAGGAGCTTGGGCAGCAGGTTGCGCACGCCCCCGTCGTCTGGCGCGGCTGGCGGACCGACGGGCAGTCGAGGCTCAGCTCGGCATGGCGCATGGCCTGGCCCGTGCCCGGCCCTCCCGATCGCGCCCGGCAATGAACAGGACCGTCTCGCCAGTCTTGGGGCGGCGGTCGCTACGCATCGCTGAGATGTGCACGAACAGTTGCTCGTCCCCCTCCTCTGGCTGAATGAAGCCAAAGCCCTTGCCGTCATCCCAGCTTTTCAGTACGCCGCGTCGTTCCATGGCTACTTCGTCCTCAGCCCTGCGCCGTGCTCCAGTCGACCACGGCGAGCTGCCAGGTGAGTAGGATCAGTAGACCGAAGCCGATGCGGTACCAGGCGAACACCGCGTAGCTGTGGCTGGCGATGAACCTGAGCAGCCCACGCACGGCGAGCATAGCGAAGATGAAAGAGACGACGAAGCCCAGGGCGAAGACTGGCAGATCGCCACCATTTTCGAACAGGGCACGGTGCTTGTAGCCGGAATAGAGGGCGGCGCCGACCATGGTCGGCATGGCGAGGAAGAAGGAGAACTCGGTCGCAGCCTTGCGCGACAGGCCGAACAGCAGGCCGCCGATGATCGTCGAGGCCGAGCGCGAGGTGCCGGGAACCAGCGCCAGGCACTGGGCGCAGCCGACCTTCAGGGCCTGCCTCCAAGTCATGTCGTCCACCGTCTCCGCCTCGATGGCATACTGGCGCTTCTCTGCCCAGAGCATGACCAGCCCGCCAATCACCAGCGCGCTGGCCACGGTAATTGGATTGAACAGCCACTGCTCGATCAGATCGGCGAAAGCTAGGCCGAGCACCACCGCTGGGAAAAAGGCGATCAGCAGATTGATGGTGAAGCGCTGCGCCTGCAGCTCGCTGGTCAGGCCGAACAGCACGGAGAGGATGCGCTGGCGGAACTCCCAGACGACGGCGAGGATCGCCCCGAGCTGGATGATGATGTTGAACGCCTTAGCCCGGTCGCCGCCGAAGCCGATGAGATCGGCAATGATGATTTGATGCCCGGTGCTGGATATCGGCAGGAATTCGGTCAATCCCTCGACAACCCCCAAGATGAATGCCTGCACGGCAAGCCAAAGTTCCATCGATGACCCCATCCGAAAATGCACAGAATGAACTCGGCTATCCGCCTGCCCCCATGAGCGGGCATGGATACCGCCAATGAATATGTCACGCGAAGAAAGGCAGGAACACGGGTGCCGCCCTACCTTGCGGGCCGGTATGCTAGCAGAGCGGCAGGGATGCTGCCGCAAACTTCAATATATGACATTTGGCAATGGTTGAGTCATATCCCCTTGGCATTATGGCCACAAGCTGAAATGTTGTGGACACGGGTGCTAATTGAGCGCGGATCACCAGCGGCGAAACTTAGGCTGGAGGAGGCCCGTTGCTTGCCGGGTATTCTGTCGCAAGCTCGGCAGCTTCGTTACTAGATCGCAAGAAGACTCACGCATGAGCAGCATGAAGTCGACTTCAGCAAACCGGTCAACCCCGATCTGATCTGGGAACTGGACCACATTGCCCGCCGCGAAATGGCCGAGCGCTTTATCCAGCTGTTCGAGAACCGGCTGTGCGTCTACTCGGAGTCGGTGCGCCAGCTGTACACCAACTACAACCTGCACTTTCCTGCCGACCCAGTACTACAGTTGCATTTTTGCGCTGATAGGAGCTTGCCGGGCCCTGGCCTGAGGGGGCCTTCGCCAGAGCGACCAGGCGATGATGTGAGCCGGATCTATCCGTCGCAGCG
>NZ_BAAGYK010000037.1:0-12162 GCF_054779355.1 Azotobacter armeniacus | reverse complement strand
CTCCAGGGTTGTCTCGATCGATGCAGTTGTCATCCGGTCTCTCCCAGGCAAGGGAATACATCAAGCAAGGCAGATGAAGGCTAAATATGCAACTGTAGTGCTAGAGCAATGAAATGGACTCCCCTTCCTTACGGCGTCAATGCGCCAGACTGAAGTTGCGAAAAACAGCGTTCGCAGCCTCAAGCAGGTTGTCACTCAAGGCAGCATCCACAAGCGCACCTCCCGCCAGACCTCCAAGTTCACTTGGCGATCAGCAACAATACCGAACGCCTCGCCAACGTATACATCGTACCCTCGCCACCGATGAAGGCCTCGGCATCGGGGCTGACGACCGTGTCGGGCCCCTCGCTCCAGCTGGCCGTGTCGGTGACCCGGTACCAGCTCTTGCCGGAGCCGGGCCATGGCAAGCTGAAGTTCACGTCGCTCGACCAGCCGTTGTAGGCGACGTAGATCGCGCTTGCAGGATCACCGAGTTCCGTGCCGTCGATACGCCAGGCAATGGCATGATGGTTGTGCGGGTCGTTGAGATAGGCACTGTCGGCCTGCACGCCGTCGGGCTTGAACCAGCGCAGCTGCTCCATCCCGTTGTCGTTGTGGTCCGCCTCCGAATAGAAGTGTGCCGGGCGCATTGCCGGATGCGCCTTGCGGAAACTGATCAGGCGGCGGGTAAAGGCCTCGTGATCGGTTTCTTCGTTGGTATCGCGGGTCCAGCTCAGCCAGTTGGCGGGTGAATCCAGGTTGTGGGTGTTGTTGTTGCCGAACTGCGTACGCAGGACTTCGTCGCCGCCGGTGAACAGCGCTGTCGCCGAACGCCCAGGGCTCGGCAATCAGGTCGATGCCCTCCCCTCCTTCCACCGGCCGCGGCGGCAACTCGGCTGCGATGCGGTTGAGCGCGTTGCCCGGGGCCGTCCCGTCGAAATGGAAGCAGCCATGCTCGCAGGTGGTGCCGAGCACCGAAGCCAGATCGAAGCGGAAGCCGTCCACGCCGAGCGTGTCGCGCCAGTAGGCCAGCGAATCGATGATCAGGTTCTGCGCGACGACATTGCGTGTATTGTAGTTGCCGTCCATGCCGGTGTTGTCCCACGGGGACTGCAGGTCGCTGGTGAGCGAGTAGTAGGTTGGATTGTCGAGGCCGCGCCACGAGATGATGTTGTAGACGGTCTCACCGTCGCTATTGTCCCAGGGGGCTCCCTCGCCGGTGTGGTTGTACACCACGTCCACATAGACCTTGATGTCGGCGCCGTGGAAGGCCTTCACCATCGCCTTCCACTCCCGCGAGGGGCCGCCGGGCGACCTGTCCGACGCATAACGACGGTCCGGCGCGAAGTAGTTCAGCGTCATGTAGCCCCAGTAGTTGTCGCCGACGGCGGAGTTCGGGTCCACATCATTGGTGTCGTTCTGGAGCTCCTGCACGGGCAGGAACTCGACCGCGGTAATGCCGAGGTCCGCAAGGTATCAGGCCTTGGTCGCGGCGCCAGCGTAGGTGCCGCGCACTGCCTCCGGGAGGCTGGTGTCATTCATGGTGAGGCCGCGCACATGCACTTCATAGATCACCTCGTCCTTCAGCGCACGCGAGGGCTTGACGCCGACCGGCTCGCTGTCCGGCACCAGCACGATGCCCTTGCTGGCGCAGGCAGCGCTGTCCCTGTTGCGGTCCAACGCACCGCTGGCGTAGATCATGCCGTCGGCGCACGCTTCGGTGAGCGGGTCCTGGCTGATCTCGAGTGCATAAGGGTGCGGCACTATGCATATAGTGATGAGTAAATACACATTGTATGCCATGACATATGGCATGCCATCAGTGAATGCAATGGCATTCATTGTGACGAAAGGCTGATGATCTTCGAGGATATGCGGATCGACTCAAAAGAGCTGATCGATCTTGTCCGCAAGGACGAGCAGTACACGGCAGCTGTCGCTCAGGGTGTGCGACGAATTGAGTAACCGTTTGGACTTGATGAAGACCGGCAGGGCAGCCGTGCGCTCTGTACTCGAATACGGGCTCGAACACCCCAGCCACTACCAAACTGCACGCGCCGGTATGGCTGCCTCAACGGCTTCCAGACTCGACCGTGCCGGTCGGGCTTGAAACATACAAGCCGCGACGACTCGGGGGAAAACAATCTTTCCGACATGCAAGGGTTGTATCGTGAAGCTTCCGGCCCCATATGGGGTGTTTGGCGTGTGCAATCGTCGAAACCTTCGATTGACCACAGCAATGGAGGCCATGCGGTCAATCAATGAAGGTTTTCTTCAGGATCGCGTAACATCGCCTCTGTTTTCCCTATCCACAAAAAGGAGTTCGCAGATGTCTCTGATCAACACCGAAGTCAAGCCGTTCAAAGCCACCGCCTTTCATAACGGCAAGTTCATCGACGTCACTGAAGCCGACCTGCAAGGAAAGTGGTCCGTATTCTTCTTCTACCCGGCCGACTTCACTTTCATCTGCCCGACCGAACTGGGCGACCTGGCCGACAACTATGCCGAATTCCAGAAGCTGGGCGTCGAGATCTATGCCGTGTCCACCGATACCCACTTCACCCACAAGGCCTGGCACGACAGCTCCGAAACTGTCAAGAAACTCCAGTTCCCGATGGTTGGCGACCCGACCCTGACCATCTCCCGCAACTTCGAAGTGCTGATCGAGGAAGCCGGCCTGGCCGAGCGCGGTACTTTCGTCCTCGACCCGCAGGGCAAGATCCAGATCATCGAGCTGAATGCCGGCAACGTCGGCCGCGACGCCAATGAGCTGCTGCGCAAGATCAAGGCTGCCCAGTACGTCGCCGCCCACCCGGGCGAAGTCTGCCCGGCCAAGTGGAAGGAAGGCGAAGCCACTCTGGCTCCGTCCCTGGATCTGGTCGGCAAGATCTAAACTGCCGCAGAGCGCCGCAGGGCCGAACTTCGGCCCTTGCCACGCACGAAAACGCCCGGCCGCGATGCGCGCCGGGCGTTTTTCATTGCAGCAGGTGTCGTCTGCTTTCCAGACGGGCCGCCAGCGTCCCCGCGGGAGCGGCCTCGGCCGGGAAGGCAGCCCTCACAAGAGCATCGCGGCCAAAGCCGCTCCCACCGGCTTTCGGCCTGCCACCGACTCGCCCCTCAATACCCCAGATCGAAATCCTCCGCCGCCATCTCCATCAGTGGGCCGGCGCCACCGCGCATGGTCTCCACATGGCTGCGGGTGCGCGGCAGGATACGTGCGAAGTAGAAACGCGCGGCCTGCAGCTTGGCGCGGTAGAAGGCCTCCTCGCCGCTGCCGGCGGCCAGCTTTTCCCGTGCCAGGCGCGCCATGTCGGCCCAGAAGTAGGCCAGGCAGGCATAGCCGGAATACATCAGGTAATCCACCGCGGCGGCACCCACCTCCTCGCGGTCCTGCATCGCCTGCACACCGATCTCCAGCGTGATCTCACCCCACTCCTGGTTCAGCCGGGCCAGCGGCTCGACGAACGCCTTGAGCTCCTCGTTCGTCTCATGGGCCTTGCAGAACTTGTGCACGACCTTGGTGAAGGCCTTGAGCGACTCGCCCTGGGTCATCAGCACCTTGCGCCCGAGCAGGTCCAGCGCCTGCACACCGGTGGTGCCCTCGTAGAGCATGGCAATGCGGCTGTCGCGCAGGTTCTGCTCCATGCCCCATTCGCGGATGTAGCCGTGGCCGCCGTAGACCTGCAGGCCGAGGCTGGCCGCCTCGAAGCCGGTTTCGGTCATGAACGCCTTGCCGATCGGGGTGAGAAAGCCCAGCAGCAGGTCGGCCGCCGCCCGCTCCGCCGCGTCCTGACTGTAACGGGCGATGTCCACCTGCTTCGCGGAGTAGTACAAAAGCGCCCGGTTGCCCTCGGCGAAGGCCTTGATAGTAAGCAGCATGCGCCGCACGTCGGGGTGCACAATGATCGGGTCGGCTGCCAGCTCCGGCGCCTTCGGGCCGCTCAGGGCGCGCATCTGCAGGCGCTCGCGGGCGTAGCGGATCGCCCCCTGGAAGGCCACCTCGGCATGCGCCAGTCCCTGCACCGCGGTGCCTAGGCGGGCGGTGTTCATGAAGGTGAACATGCAGTTGAGGCCCTTGTTCGGCGGGCCGATGAGAAAGCCGGTGGAGCCGTCGAAGTTCATCACACAGGTAGCATTGCCGTGGATGCCCATCTTGTGCTCGATGGAGCCGCAGGACACCTGGTTGCGCTCGCCCAGCCCGCCACCGGCGGCCGGCAGGAACT
Source organism: Azotobacter armeniacus (assembly GCF_054779355.1). NCBI lineage: Bacteria > Pseudomonadati > Pseudomonadota > Gammaproteobacteria > Pseudomonadales > Pseudomonadaceae > Azotobacter > Azotobacter armeniacus. The sequence continues at coordinate 7,960 of NZ_BAAGYK010000037.1, read as the reverse complement.
TCGGCACGATGAACAGCGAGATGCCCTTGGTCCCGGGCGGAGCGTCGGGAAGGCGGGCCAGCACGATGTGCACGATGTTCTCCGCCAGATCATGCTCGCCGGCGGAGATGAAGATCTTGGTGCCGCTGACCCGGTAGCTGCCGTCGGCCTGGGGCTCGGCACGGGTGCGCAAGAGGCCCAGGTCGGTGCCGCAGTGCGGCTCGGTCAAGCACATGGTGCCGGTCCACTCGCCGGACACCAGCCGAGTCAGATAGGTGGCCTTCTGCTCCTCGGTGCCGTGGGCGGACAGGGTGTTCATCGCCCCCTGGGCCAGCCCTGGGTACATGCCCCAGGCCCAGTTGGCCTCGCCGACCAACTCGGCGATGGCGATGCCGAGAGACTCCGGCAGCCCCTGGCCGCCATGCTCGACGGCATGCGCCAGACTCGGCCAGCCACCCTCGACGTAGCGTCGGTAGGCCTCCCGGAAGCCGCTCGGGGTCTTCACCCCCGACTCGCTCCAGCTGCAGCCCTCGAGATCGCCCACCCGGTTGAGCGGAGCGATGACCTCCTCGCAGAAGCGCGCGCCTTCCTCGAGGATGGCGCCGACAACATCCGGCGTGGCGTCCTCGCCACCGGGCAGACTCCGGTAATGGGCCGGGTAGCCAAGCAACTCGTCGCGGACGAAACGGATGTCGCGCAGGGGGGCCTTGAACTCGGGCATGGTCATCGTCCTCTGAAACCGCCTTGGTTGTTCAGAAGAAGGTATGGCCGATTCGCTGCGCGGGCAAGCAGTTCTCCGCATTCGTCAGACCAACCGCTGCGTGGCCAGCCACAAGACACGCGCTGCCGCCTGCGCCTGCCGGAACCAGCCGACTGCATCGGCAGCAACGGGCCCGGCCCGACCGATCCGCATGGCATAAGTGGGCCAGCGCACCGACGCAGGGCTCGTTCGCCGCCATTGTCCGCATCGACACCTTGCCATTTCTCGAGATCACGGGCCAGGAGGACAGCCATCATGAGCCTACCCAGTGCAGATGAAATCACGGACAAATGAAAACAACAGGTCGGCGCCGCCAAGATCGCGTGGGGCAAGTTGATCGCGGAGGAAAGGCTGGAAGCCGAAGGCCGCGAGGAGAAGCTCGCCGGCCTGATCCAAGAGCGCTATGCCATCACCCGCGACGAAGCTGAAAAACCGGTCAATGGCTTTCTCGAGAAGCGCAAGTGGTAAAGTCAGACGGAATACCTGCCGTTCCGTAACGACCGGGACGGCAAGCGGTCAGGACGACGCTCATGCCGATGGGGAGCATTATGCGAGGGCTATCGACTGGCAGCGGTTCTTTTCCGGTGGAGAGATGACATGTACACACAGACCCGCACGTTCATCCTTGCCATGGTGCTCCAGGAAGTCACCGAAGCACGACAGGAAGCCAAGATCTGGATGACCTATGCCCTGAGCCCCTATCTGCGCGCCCACGACCTCAAGGTGTCGGTGCAAAACGGCAAGGCCACGCTGACCGCCGTGGTCGATGAAGATGTCGAGACTCGGCGGGACCGGGTGACGCTGCGCGGCACCGCCGACAGCGCGGCGGCCTGGGATACCGCCGGCCGTCTGGCCATGAGCACACGCGGCGTCGTCTCGGTGGACAATCAGCTGGTGGTCGACAGCACCAAGTCGACCGTCGTCGATAGCGCCAAGCGTTCCGCGAGCCAGGTCCAAGGGGGGATCTCCGACAGCTGGATCACGACCAAAAAATCCACCCTCCTCTATTATTCCAGCAATGTTGCCGGCTCCGACATCTCGGTCAGCACCCAGCGTGGCATCGTCACCCTGAGCGGCAAGGTACATTGCGGGGCCGAGCGTGACCTGGCTGTCGAACTCGCCCAGAACGTCCGCGGCGTCAAGAGCGTCGACGCCAGGGGCCTGACGTTTTAGCGCGCCGCGAGGGTGCCGGCGGTGCAAGCACGCAGGCGTGCTGCAGCGGGAGGGCGTGCAGGTCAACCTGATTCGCGACAGCGTCGGCACCCTCGGCACGCCAGGCGCATTTTTCACCCGCCTCGCTGACACCGGCATCAACGTGTTGGAGTTCAACCTGGTCAATCCACTGACCGCCAAGGCCGGCTGGCAGGTGAACCAGCGCGAGCTGCTGATCGTCGTGCTCTGCAGCCTGGCACTGCTGGTCATGCCACTGGCCTGCGCCCAGGACGCGGTAGCGCTGAAGGCGCGCCACGCGGCCTTGCGCGCCCAGTTGACCAGCAACTCGTTCCAGCGCCCGCTGCATATCGAGTCGAGCCAGACCGCGGGTACGCTGAAAGGTGACATCTACGCGCGGTTCGAGCAGCCCTATGCCGTGCTCGGCCCGACGCTGCAAGACATCGCCCACTGGTGCGATATCCTGATCCTGCACCCGTACGTAAAGCGTTGCCGTACCGCCGCGGGCGACACGCTGAGCCTCGACATCGGCCGCAATTTCGAGCAGCTGCTGGCCGATGCCTATCCGTTCGCGTTTCGCTACCGGGTGGTGGTGGCCGCCCCCGATTACCTGCACCTGGCGTTGGGCGCAGAAACCGGACCGCTGGGCACCAGCCGCTATCGTATGGTGCTGGAGGTGGTAGCGCTCGATGCCCAGCGCAGTTTCCTGCACATGTCCTACTCGTATGCCTACGGCCTGGCGGCGCGCGTGGCCGTGCGGGGCTACCTGGCGACAGCCGGTCGCGACAAGGTGGGTTTCAGCATCGTCGGGCGCAAGGCCGACGGACAGCCGATCCATGTCGGCGGAATGCGCGCCATAGTCGAGCGCAACACGATGCGCTACTACCTGGCGATCGAGGCCTTCCTCGGCGCACTGTCGACACCGTCTGCGGAACAGCACGAAAGGCGCCTGGAACTCTGGCACGCCGGCGCCCGGCGCTATCCACTGCAACTGCAGGAACCTGAGCGCGACGTCTACCTCGAGATGAAACGCAAGGAAATCCTGCGCCAGCAGGCACCGGGGGCGGAAGCCCAATAGGCGCGGCCGGCACCGACAGCGCGGCCGGCGTACCACGCCAGCGGGTGCATGGCGACCTCGAACCTGCCGCTACCCGCGACGAAACCCACCGCCTTGTGTGTGCTGACGAACAGAATCGGGCCGTCACATACCCCAATCTGGAGATATGCCGATAGCCGCACGTGGCTTCGGCGCCAGTGCAGCGAGTCTGCCCCTGACGAATCCGAGGAGAACGCCATGAGTCTGGGAACCATCCTGTTGATCATTCTGATCCTGATGCTGGTCGGCGCCTTCCCGACCTGGCCGCACAGTCGAAACTGGGGCTACGCACCCATGGGCGGGTTGGGGCTGGTGCTGATCATCGTCCTCATCCTGGTGTTGCTGGGGCGGCTGTGACCAACGGGTTGCGCTGGCCAGATCATTCGACACGACGCACGGGAACCCAGGGCAACAGGCGATCGGTTTCCTGCTTGACGACGGCGTAACACTCGCAGCTCAGCTGCTCGAGCGCGGGCCGGTCCAGCACCGTGATACGCCCGCGGCTGTACTCGATCACGCCGAGCCTCTGCAACTTGCCGGCAGCCTCGGTGACGCCCTCGCGGCGTACGCCCAGCATGTTGGCAATCAGCTCCTGGGTCATGCTCAAGCAATTGTCCGGCAGGCGGTCCAGCGACAGCAGGAGCCAGCGGCACAGCTGCTGGTCGATCGTGTGGTGACGGTTGCAGGCCGCCGTCTGGGCCACCTGCGTGATCAGCGACTGCGTGTAGCGCAGCACCAGCCGCTGCAGCTCGCCGTGGCGCTCGAACTCCTCCCGGAGCCGCGGCGCCATCAACCGATAGGCGTGACCAGCGCTTTGCACGACCGCGCGCCCCGTGGTGCCGCCGCCGCCCATGAGCATGGCGACGCCGACGAAGCCCTCGTTGCCCACCACCGAGATTTCCGCCGAGGCGCCGCTTTCCATCACGTAGAGCATCGACACGATCGAGTCGGTCGGAAAATAGACATGACGCAAGGCATCCCCGGACTCGTACAGGACCTTGCCGAGCGGCATGGGCACTCGCTCGAGATGAGGCCGCAGGCGTTTCCGCACGTCGGCGGGCAGGGCAGCCAGGAGGTGATTTCGGGGCTGCATGGGTGTCTCGGTCATATCGGCTACCTTGCTGGAAATGACTTTCCCGTTCGACGCCGGAAGGATAGTCCAGCCGCGTCCCCGCGCCACCCGTCAACCTGCGGGCGGGGTCCGCAGGGCAACACACGGACTACAAGTAGAGGTGCCGAACGGCATGACCCTGTGCCTGCTAGCGAACAGACGCAGCCCGGCTGCTACGCTCAATCTGGCGAAAGGCAGATCACTGCCGGGCAATGACGGGAGATCCAGACATGCTCATGACGATCGCGATTATCCTGCTGGTCCTATGGGCGCTGGGACTGGTTTCAACCTACACCATGGGCGGGTTCATTCACCTCCTGCTGGTCGTGGCAATCGTGGTTATCCTGGTCCAGTTCATTCAAGGCCGCAGGCGATAGCCCTTGCCGGTGCCGCGCCCCGGAGCCCGAACCGGGCGCCCTCAGAGCCGCAACGCGCCCAGCTCGAGATGCGCCGCTACCGCCGCCGGGGTGGCGACCAGCAGACGCGGAATGCGCCCCAGGCACGGCGCAGGTAGACGCTCAGCGAGGGTCGCCAGGTTCTCGTCGAGACGTGCGGTGTGCGGATCGACGATATTGGCCACCCAGCCGGCCAGCAGCAGGCCGTCGCGGGCGATCGCCTCGGCGCTGAGCAGCGAGTGGCTGATGCAGCCGAGGCGCACACCGACCACCAGGATTACCGGCAGGCCGAGGGCCACCGCCAGATCGGACAGGCTTTCCCGCCCGGACAGTGGCGCCCGCCAGCCACCAGCCCCCTCCACCAAGCTGAAGTCGGCGCCGCGCGCCAGCACCTTCCGTACCGGCGCGAGCAGCGCCGCCACGTTCAGTTCGACACCGACCTCGCGCGCCGCCAGGTGCGGAGCGATGGCCGGAGCGAAGGCGAACGGGTTGACCTCGGCATAGCCCAGCGCCAGCGAGCACTCGCCGAGCAGCGCCAGGGCATCGCCGTTGCGCAGCCCCGCGGGCGTGACTGCGCAGCCGGAGGCGACAGGCTTGGCCGCCGCGGTGGACAGGCCCGCCCGCCGGGCGGCATGCAATAGGCCGCAGGCGACAGTGGTCTTGCCGGCGTCGGTGTCGGTGCCGGCGATGAAGAAGGCGGTGCTCACATCGTTCTCCAGTCGCGTTCAACCGGAGAAGGATATCAGGAAGGCAGAGGCCGTCACTCGACCAACGGGATGTCGCTGGTATTGGCCAGCAGGCTGATGGCGTCGAGCTGATCCTCGATCTGCAGGAAGCGTAGCGAGCGCTTCGGCGAAACCTCCTTGGCGATGCGCTTGGCGTACTTTTCCTTCAGCTCCAGCTGATCCTTGCGCAGCTCGAGCAGCCGCTCCTGCAGTTTGCCCGCGCTTTCGTCGCTCACCGAACCCTCACCGTAGGCGCGGGCATAGTCGAGCAACAGGGCGATGGCGTTCTTGCTCAGCTTGTCCGCCTCGGTACGGTAGCTGTTGTAGATCGGCCAGAACGCCTCGCCCTCTTGAACGGTGAGGGCCATGTTGGCCTCGACGATCTGCTTGCGCTTGTAGTCGATGTCGGCGATCCGGTTCTGGATGACGGACTTGTTTTCCTGCATGACCTGCTTGGTGCTCGGTGCGTCGCCTTCGGCGGCGAACAACGGCAGACTGGCAAAGGCGAGCAGAACGAGAGGGGAATGTTTGAACATGCTGGCTCCTTGATTGCGGTCAGGTCCCTCATGGACCCGGACAGCAGTCTAGACCAGGCCGCTCCAGCCGGCCTGCCCGGCGCAGGAGCGGGGCAGCGCCGGAGCCGACGGCAGGCACGATATCGCCGGTATCCGGATCTCCCGAAGCGGGCCGGCCGTGCTACTGTCCCAAGATGACTCGTCGGGTGGATTCCAGGCGCGGTCTCCGCGAGTGTCTTGTCGCTCCGCATCCCTCTTCTCCGGAAGTCCGTGCGCTTCGATCGGAACCTTTTCCTGATGCACCACGCTCCATCCTCGAGAAGAAAGCGCCATGTCTCCCTGTCACACGCACGCCATCGCCGTCGTCGGCCACCGATGCCGGCCCCCGGTCTCGTTCCCTCGGCCACGCATGGCCTTCCACAGGGAGGCGCCGCCGGCGGGGTCGAAATCCTCATGAGCAGCCGCGACAATCCCCTCTGGCTGCAACTCTGGCGCGACCGGCGGACCGACTTCCACCAGAAGTCGGTGAATCACTACCTTGCCAGATTCTGGCCCGATCTCGCGCGGCCCCAAGGCAGTCGGGTCTTCGTCCCCCTCTGCGGCAAGAGCCTGGACATGATCTGGCTTGCCGAGCAGGGCCATGAAGTCATCGGCGTCGAGCTGAGCCCCATCGCCGTCCGGGCCTTTTTTCGGGAGAACCGCCTGCAGCCGTCCAGACGGCAAATGGGCGACTTCACCCTGTGGGAACACGGCCGGATCGGCATCCTCTGCGGAGACTACTTCTCGCTGGACAAGGCCGATCTGGGACAGATCGACACGGTGTACGATCGGGCGGCGCTCACCGCCCTGCCGGAAGACATCCGCAGGCTCTACGTTGCCCACCTGCGAAGAATCGTGCCGGCCAACGCCGGCGTCTTCCTGCTGACCATCGAGGACGCGGAGGAAGACCAGGCCCTGGAGCAGGCTCTGGGCGTAGACGAGGAACTCTCGGCCCTTTACTCGGAAGATTTCGAGATCAGCCTGGAGCATGTCGAGAGCGTGTTCGAGACTGACCCTCAGGCTCCGAAACACCCCCCGAAACGCGCCGAATACAAAGTGTACCGACTCTCCGGCAGGGCGGACTCCAGGTAGCGGATCGACGAGGCACCCGCAGGCCGGCGGCAAGCAGGACAGAACCGGCACCTGCTCTGCCAGCGCTCTTCCAGGGGAGTGACAATGGGGATCGCGTGGGCTCACCCCATCGCCGAGTCAAACGAGTGAGGCGCTTCGGATCGCTCTGCCGTGCCCTCTTCCCGTCTGTGCAATCGAGTTTCTCGATCAGGCTGGCAGAAACTCCTCCTGCAGCACGGCAACCCAGCGCTCAAGGCGCTCATCCGTCTTGTCCGCCTCGTTGATCTTGTCGAAAGGCAGGCCCACGAACTTTCCATCACGCACGGCGAAGGAATACTCATAGGTGTAACCATCGGTCGGGAAGCTGCCGACCAGAGTGGCGCCACGCGCCTTGAACTTGTCGTAGAGCACGCCAAGCGCACTCACGAACTGCTCGCCATGCGCGACATAATCACCAGCGCCGAACAGCGCGATGGTCTTGCCGGAAAAGTCGGGCTTTTCGTTAGCCAGATCCAGCAGCGGGTCGCGCCAATCGTTCTGCACCTCGCCCGAGCCCCAAGTGGAACAGCCAAACAGCAGGTGGTCGTACTTCAACATATCGTCGAAATCGACGAAGTCTTCTTCCATGTTGAAGAGATCGCAGCGATCCTCATCCAAAAGTCCGGCGAGCTTTTCAGCCACCGCCTGAGTGACGCCGGAACTGCTGCCATAGAAGATACCGATGCGTGACATACCCATATTTCCTTCTCAAATAAAACGATGAACTTGCATACCGCCAAAATCGAACAGGGGCTCGATAATCTCGTCCAGATCGAGCTGCGTCGACGCAAAGTCGATAACGACGCCCCGCAGACGGACAGTCGCCAATTTGCCTGGCGAAGCCTTCGGGAAGAACAGAGCCTGCAGAATGCCGGCTGAACGACATGCCGGGTTCATAACAGAAACCCCACAAATAGGAATAATTATCAAAGTACCGATCACGCTCCGTCAACCCCCCAGGGCAATCGCATGAAGGCTACCCAAGTCCGAGAAGTACAGCGCGATAGGTATCGGAGGTGGATGCAACCAGGCGGCGGGTCTTGATGCCACCCTTCTTGCC
>NZ_BAAGYK010000036.1:0-75631 GCF_054779355.1 Azotobacter armeniacus | reverse complement strand
CGCTGCGACGGATAGATCCGGCTCACATCATCGCCTGGTCGCTCTGGCGAAGGCCCCCTCAGGCCAGGGCCCGGCAAGCTCCTATCAGCGCAAAAATGCAACTGGCATTAGGCCAATAGATTTCCGATTTATGGAAATCTATCGAGCAAGCTAGGGCAGACCGGGAGCGCCGCGCATGGGCCGGCGTTCCGGGCTCGATTGAATTCGGGGTTTGGGCAACGGAACAGAAAGTGCACTTAAGGAAACCCTTATATGGACGCCTCCCGGAACTCAAGAGGTAGGCCAGCTGGCGTTCAGGTAGGAGCAGTCTTATATTCGGCCTGTTTGTGCAGGCCGAAAATCCTGCTGGCCCTGATGGAATCCGCCGACGAGGCCCTCTACGACAGAACGACAGCAGCAAGCTGAGCATCGGCAGGCGGCGCATGCGGGCCTGCACCAATGCGCCGTACCGAATACAGCTGCTATTTGGGGCAGAAGGTTCATAGCGCGATTGCCCTGCTGCGCACAGGCTGTCAATGGAAGCCTTGACGTCCGAGCGCTTCGGCAGCGCGAGCGCGATTCACAGGCGGTTTCTAGAGTGGGAGGCGGCCGGTTTCTTCGAGGCCCTCTGCCGGGCTGGGTTGGCCGAGTACGACGAGATGAAAGGCATTGCCCGGCGCTGGCAAAGCATCGGCGGGGCGATGATCAAAGCCCCCCTTGGCGCAGGAAGCGGTCAGGCCAACCCGACCGATCGGGGAAAAAGTGCACTTTCTGTTCTATTGCTCCCTAAATCCCATCATTGTTTCAACTGCGGTGATTGACAGCAAATTTAGGGGCTTTGAAGGGAACAGCGGAATCGCTGAAACCCGCGTGATTACTGGTGCCCGGAGCCGGGATCGAACCGGCACGCTGTTGCCAGCGAGGGATTTTAAGTCCCTTGCGTCTACCAATTTCGCCATCCGGGCGGAATGCCTGCAGCCCGTATGAAGCTGCAGGAATATATACGGCCCAACCTCATGAAGCAAGCCAAGGTGTAGAGTCTCGACACAATTTAACGCAACTTCTTAACGCATTCTTGCAAGCAAAACACCCTGCAAATAAAAATTTGCAGGGTGTTTTGTTTAACAGTGGAGGCCGAGGTCGGAATCGAACCGGCGTACACGGATTTGCAATCCGCTGCATGACCACTCTGCCACCCGGCCTATAAGTAAGACTCTACCAAAAGCAAAACCTTACACGAAAAACTGGAGCGGGAAACGAGACTCGAACTCGCGACCCCGACCTTGGCAAGGTCGTGCTCTACCAACTGAGCTATTCCCGCATCGTGGTGACGGGCATCATTTTATAGATTCATAGCTCTCCGTCAAGCCTTTGATTCAAAAACTTATTTCTTTTCAATCGTAGCACTGAGGTGAGGCCAGGCCGTCAATAGATACTGTGTCATGGACCATAGCGTGAGTGCAGCCGCGACAATTAGCAATACGTAGCCAAGCACGACCCAGAAGGTCAACAACGGCGGATTGGCAAGAAGCAAAACCAAAGCCACCATTTGGGCCGTAGTCTTCCATTTGCCCAGACTTGAGACCGCGACTTGGGCCCGAGCCCCCACCTCGGCCATCCATTCGCGTAGGGCCGACACCATAATTTCGCGGCCAATGATAATTATAGCCGGAAGGGTCAGCCAAAGATTGGCATGCTCTTCCACCAACAGCACCAGCGCCACAGCGACTATCAGCTTGTCTGCGACAGGATCGAGAAAGGCACCGAAGGGGGTGCTCTGTTGCAAACGCCGAGCAAGATAACCATCGAACCAGTCAGTAATAGCGGCAAAAGTGAATACGGCACTGGCTGCCAAGTAGCTCCAGGTGAACGGTAGATAGAACAAGAGAATGAAGACCGGAATCAGCAGAACGCGCAGAATTGTAAGAATGTTGGGGATGTTCATCGGCACGACTGGGCTACAGAGTAAGCAGGCATTCTACTCGCTGTGCAAGGCCGCATAAATCGACTCGGCGAGCTTTTTGCTGATTCCCGGAGCCTTGGCAATCTCATCAATACTCGCCCGGGAAAGCTCCTGAAGCCCGCCAAAATACTTGAGCAGCTCGCGCCGGCGCTTCGGCCCCACCCCGGCGACTCCCTCCAGGCTGGAGGTACGCCGTGCCTTGCCACGCCGTGCTCGATGCCCGGTAATGGCAAAGCGGTGCGCCTCGTCGCGAATCTGCTGAATCAGATGCAGAGCCGGCGAATCGGCCGGTAATGTGAACTCATGGGCTGCATCGTTAAAATAGAGGGTTTCCAGTCCAGGCTTGCGAGTGACGCCCTTGGCCACACCGAGCAGGATCAGCTCCGGTACAGCCAACCTCTGCAGAACCGCCTGCGCTATTGCCAACTGCCCTTTACCGCCATCTACCAGAAGGATGTCGGGCAGCTTCCCTTCACCCTCCCTCAACTTACCGAAGCGTCGGGTCAGTGCCTGATGCATGGCAGCATAATCGTCGCCAGCGGTGACACCTTCGATGTTATAACGGCGATACTCCCCTTTCAGCGCACCCTCGGGCCCGAAGACCACACAGGAAGCGACTGTCGCCTCACCGCTCGAGTGGCTAATATCGAAGCACTCCATGCGCCGAGGCGGCTCTACCAGATCGAGCACTTGAGCCAACGCTTCGAAGCGGGCAGCCAAGTGCTGGCGATGAGCCAGGCGAGCAGACAGCGCCTGCTCCGCGTTGGCAATCGCCAATTGCTGCCAGCGCGCTCGGGTAGCGCGCACCCGATGACTGATATGCAGTTCGCGGCCATGCTGCTCGCCAAGGGCTAACGCAAGAGCGGAGAAATCTTCGTGCATGATGTTGACGATTAATTCGCCAGGCAGATCACGCTCGGGATTGGCTAGGTAATACTGGCCGATGAAGGCTGCCAGAACCTCCTCCACCCCCTCCTCGATACCCACTTGCGGGAAGAAGTTCTTATTACCCAGTACCCGCCCCCCACGCACTCCGACCAGATGCACGCAAGCTCCGCCCGGCTTGACCACTGCCGCCAGCACATCCACATCGCCGCTGCCGCCCTCCATGCTCTGTTGATCCTGCACTCGACGCAGCAGGGCGATCTGATCACGCAACTCGGCAGCATGCTCGAAATCCAGACGAGCGGCTGCCTGGTCCATCCCGGCTGAAAGCTCCTCGGCTAGCGCGTTACTGCGCCCTTCGAGAAACATCATAGAACGACGAACATCCTCGGCATACTCAGCCGGATCGACCAGACCGACACAGGGCCCCTTGCAACGCTTGATCTGATATTGTAAACAAGGTCGAGTTCGGTTCTTGAAGTAGTGATCTTCGCACTGGCGGACCAGAAAGGCCTTTTGCAGGAGACCCAGGCTTTCACGAATGGAGCCGGCGCTGGGATAAGGACCGAAATAACGCCCCTTCTGCTTCTTCGCGCCCCTGTGAATACCGAGCCGTGGGAACACGCCATCGGACAGGAATACATAGGGATAGGATTTGTCGTCACGCAATAAAATATTGTACGGCGGCCGCCACTCCTTGATCAGCGTCTGCTCCAGCAGTAGCGCCTCGGTTTCATTGGCGGTGATGATGGTTTCGACCTGAGCTATCCGTGCGACCAGGGCTGTCGTTTTCGGCGCCAACCCAGTCTTGCGAAAATAGCTGGACAGCCGTTTCTTGAGGCTCTTGGCCTTTCCGACATAGAGCAGTTTCCCTTCTGCATCCATCATCCGATAGACACCGGGATGACTGCTGCAGTGGGCCAGAAAGGCTGCACTGTCGAAGGCTTGCCCCATCAACTGGATGCGTCGACCATGCCGTGGCGCACGGCCAGCAGCGCCAGCTCCACATCACTAGCAATGGAGAGCTTCTCGAAGATGCGATAGCGATAGGTGTTCACGGTCTTCGGCGACAGGCAAAGTTTGTCCGAGATGCTCTGCACTTTTTCACAATTGGCGATCATCAGGGCGATCTGGATTTCCCGTTCGGAGAGCAGATCGAAGGGAGAGCCGCTCTGCTGCGGCTGGAAAGCCTTCAATGCCAGCTGCTGGGCGATCTGGGGGCTGATATAGCGCTGTCCGACGAAGACTTGGCGGATGGCTTGGACCATCTCGTCGAGGGCCGCCCCCTTGGTCAGGTAGCCGGCTGCTCCAGCCTGCAGAAGACGCGTGGGAAACGGATCGTCCTCACAGACAGTTACCGCAATTACCTTGACGTCAGGGCTACTGCGCTGAAGCTTGCGGGTAGCCTCGAGGCCGCCAATGCCCGGCATCTTGACGTCCATCAGGATTACATCGGGTTTGAGCTCACGCGCCTTTTTCAGGGCCTCCTCGCCAGAGCTGCCTTGTCCGACTACCTGCAGACCGTCGATATCGGCCAGCATCCGGGTGATGCCCGCTCGAACCAGATCATGATCATCGACCACAAGCACCCTAATCAACAGACACCTCGTTCCGCGTCAATACAGACTGCGAGCGACCTGTGTTGAGAACGTCCGGCCAAAGCCAAATCGTCAAGAGGATTGGCCAGCCCTTGCTAAGCGGATAGACCAGTCGGCTCAGCCAGAAGGTGGCGGAGGCGGTGAGATTCGAACTCACGGAAGAGTCTCCCCTTCGGCGGTTTTCAAGACCGCTGCCTTAAACCACTCGGCCACACCTCCGCATAAGTGCGGATGGCAATTCTTACCGGATCGCCCCCTAGTGTCAAACGGTTGTTTTGAGAAGGCTCGGAGATAACAGGATAATGAATATGAAATAGCAAGGATTTCCATTTTTGAGCCAGCAATGCCCCCTTTAATAAAATGCAGCCATCATCAATCAAGAAAAATGGCAATGAAAAGAGCCAAGTAACGGATGATCTTCTCTGACGGCTCATGCTAAGTTCCCGGACCTCTTCCTGCCAGGAGGTTGCCTGAATGTTCGCTCGCATCGCGCTTTTCTCCCTTCTCGCCCTCTCCTGCACCACTGTCCTCGCCACAGACTACCAAGTGGGGGAGCTGCAGATTGGCATCCCCTGGTCCCTGGCATTGCCTCCCAATGCGCCGGCCGGAGCCGCCTACCTCACCGTAAAGAACAACGGCCGGACAGCGGATCGTCTGATCTGCGCCAAAACGCCGAACGCAGCCAAAGTCGAATTGCATACCCACATAAGAAGGGGTGATGTCATGCACATGCAGCGAGTCGACTCGCTCACTATTCCCGCTGGTACAGAAGTGAAATTCGCGCCAGGCATGGCCCACCTCATGCTCTTAGAGCTAAAGAGCCCCTTGGCAGCCGGAGAGCGCTTTCCCGTGACCCTGGAGTTCGAGAAGGCCGGCAAGGTAGAAATCGAGGTCAATGTGTGGAGCGATGCCCCTGCCAACGAGGGGCACGAGCATCACTGACTCAAGGAATCACCATCCATTTGGAATCACTGGGCACTCAGCGGCTCAAGGGAGTGCGCATGGTAACGAACTCCTCCGCGGCCGTCGGGTGAATACCCAACGTCTCGTCGAATACCTGCTTGGTGGCGCCCGCCTTGAGCGCCACGGCGAGCCCTTGGAGAATTTCGCCTGCCTCCGGGCCGACCATGTGGCAGCCCAGTATTTGGTCGGAATCGGCATCCACCACCAGCTTCATCAGGCTGCGCTCCTGGCTGTCGGTCATGGTCAGCTTCATCGGACGGAAGCGGCTTTCGAAGATCCTCACCTGATATCCAGCTTTTCGCGCCTGCTCCTCTGTCATGCCCACAGTACCGATGTTCGGCAGGCTGAACACCGCCGTGGGGATCAGGCGATAGTCAACCGGCTGGTACTGCTCCGGCTTGAACAGCTGGCGAGCGACCGCCATGCCTTCGGCCAGGGCCACCGGCGTGAGTTGAATGTTGCCGGTGACATCGCCGATGGCCAGGATGGAGGACACGCTGCTGCGGTACAGCTCGTCGACCCGGATATAGCCCCGCTCGTCCAGCTCGACCCCGACATTTTCCAGACCGAGATTGTCCAGCATTGGACGGCGCCCGATAGCATAGAAAACGCAGTCGGTCTCCAGACTACGCCCGTCCCGCAGGGTGGCTCGCAGGCTGCCATCGGCCTGGCGATCAATGCGGGCGATATCGGCGTTGAATTGCAGATCGACTCCCTTCTTGGTCATCTCGTCGCGTAGATGCTCGCGAACCGCCCCGTCGAAACCGCGCAGAAACAACTCGCGGCGATACAGTAATATGGTTTTCGCGCCCAGCCCGTGGAAGATCGAGGCAAACTCCACCGCGATATAGCCCCCTCCCACCACTAGCACCCGCTCCGGCCACGCTGGCAAATGAAAGGCCTCATTGGAGGTGATGGCATACTCCCGCCCCGGAATGTCTGGCACCACAGGCCAACCACCGGTGGCAATGAGGATATACTCGGCGCTGTAGCGCTGCCCGTTCACCTCCACGCCGTGTGCATCGGTCAGCCGGGCATGCCCCTCTAGCAAGGTGACGCCGCTGTCCACCAATAACTTGCGATAAATGCCATTCAGGCGCTGAATCTCGCGATCCTTGTTGGTGACCAAGGTGACCCAGTCGAACTGCGCCTCGCCCGGAGTCCAGCCATAGCCGCGCGCCTGCTCGAAATCCTCGGCATAGTGCGCACCGTAGACCAGGAGCTTCTTCGGCACGCAGCCGACGTTCACGCAGGTACCGCCCAGATAGCGGCTCTCGGTCACTGCCACGCGGGCGCCGAAACCGGCGGCGAAACGTGCCGCCCGTATCCCCCCGGAACCGGCACCGATGACAAACAGATCGAAGTCGTAAGCCATTCATCGTTCTCCCTTCAACGAACTGGCAGAATACCCCATGCGCCGGATGCCCGGCCGCATTACACAGAACCATGAGGAGATCGGCATGCGCCCCACGCTCACCCATCTCGCCCTGCACGTCCCGGATCTCGACGCCTGCGTGGAGTTCTACCGGCGCTTCTGCGGCATGCAGGTATTTCACGAGCGCCTCGGCAAAGGCGCGCGCATCGTCTGGATGGCCGAACCCGGCCGAGAACATGAATTCATCTTCGTGCTGATGCCTGGCGGCCAGCAGCGCAACCTGGCAGAGGGCGACTACAGCCATTTCGGCTTCGCCCTGGAAAGCCGCGAGCAGGTCAATGCCATCGCGGCCGACGCCCAGGCTGCCGGCTGCCTGATCTGGGCACCGCGCGATGAGCCCTATCCAGTCGGCTACTACTGCGGTCTGCGCGACCCCGCCGGCAACTATGTCGAATTCAGCTATGGCCAGCCATTGGGGCCGGGATCGGAAAAAATGCCGCGGCCTTGAGCAGGAAATGCCACCTAAACCCAACAGGTGGCTTTCCTTGTCGCAGCGTTAAGGCTTAGTAGGCCTTGCCGAGCTTGTACAGATTCTCGAAGCAGAAATTGGTCGCGTCGATGTAACCCTCGGCACCACCGCAGTCGAAACGCCTACCCTTGAACTTATAGGCCATGACGCATCCGTCCTTCGCCTGCTTCATCAGCGCGTCGGTGATCTGGATTTCACCGCCCTTGCCGGGCGCCGTCTGTTCGATCAGATCGAAAATGTCCGGCGTTAGAATATAGCGGCCGATGATCGCCAGATTCGAAGGTGCATCTTCCGGCTTGGGCTTTTCCACCATGTCACTGACCCGGTAGATG
The DNA here is from genome assembly GCF_054779355.1 of Azotobacter armeniacus. NCBI lineage: Bacteria > Pseudomonadati > Pseudomonadota > Gammaproteobacteria > Pseudomonadales > Pseudomonadaceae > Azotobacter > Azotobacter armeniacus. Next base: position 68,007 of record NZ_BAAGYK010000036.1, on the reverse strand, counting down.
TCGTCACGAATCATCTCGCCAGCGATGACGCCGTACTTGGAGGTTTCCTCCGGAGGTACTTCCTGGATCGCCACGATCGAACAGCGAAACTGGTTGTATAACTTGACCATCTGGGTCAACACGCCATCGCCTTCAAGGTTGATGCAGAGGTCGTCGGCCAAGACCACGGCGAAGGGCTCGTTGCCGATCAGAGGACGACCACAGAGAATGGCATGGCCGAGGCCCCTCATCTCGATCTGGCGGGTATAGGAGAAGGTGCAGGAGTCGATCAGCCGGCGAATGCCGATCAGGTATTTTTCCTTGTCGGTATCGCGGATCTGGTGCTCGAGCTCATAACTGATGTCGAAGTGGTCCTCCAGTGCTCGTTTGCCGCGGCCGGTGACCATCGCAATCTGCATCAGACCGGCGTCCAATGCCTCCTCCACCCCGTACTGGATCAGCGGCTTATTCACGATCGGCAGCATTTCCTTGGGCATGGCCTTGGTGGCAGGCAGGAAGCGTGTGCCATAACCGGCAGCGGGAAACAGGCATTTCTTGATCATGGGAATCCTTAAAAACAAATGGTGGCAAATCTGATCGGGCGTCCGGACTAGCTCAACGCCACACCCCCCCTATCCTAGCGGACTGGCGTGTGCGCGCGCATGACAGGCGCTATTGAATCAAGACCATAGGGACAAATGGGGGTTCACCGGCCTGACAGCATCGGTAGCTGAAGTCTGTAGGATTTGATTAACATATGACGACATTTGGCAATGATCACGACGGATTTCCCCATGGAAAGCAAGACTGCGCGTCTCACCATACTCATCGACCCGGTCAAGAAGAAGGCCTTCGAAGAGCTCTGTGCCGCCCAGGATCAGACGCCATCCCAAGTCGTCCGCCAGCTTATCCGCGACTATCTGGAGGCACATGGCGTCAGCTACGCTACGCAGAGCAGGATTCCCACCGTCAGGAAGCCATGACTTCCGGCTTCTCCACACTGGCGGACAGAGCCTCGGCAAAGCTCGCGTGGTAATTCCGGGCGCCGATCAGCTCCAGTACCCCCGCCTTCTCCAGCTTGCCCTGCACCCGTGGGCTCGCCTCGCAGAGCTTGACCCGAATCTTGCGCCTGTTCAGCTGCTCGATGACCTCCTCAAACGTCTGCAGACCTGTGATATCCATGAAGGGCACCCGCCTCAGACGAATAATCAGCAGGTGAGGATCGGTGTGAGTGCTGGCCAAGGCACGCTCGAAGGTTTCCGCCGCGCCGAAAAACAGCGGCCCCTCCACGGTGTAGACCAGCACCCCGTCGGGTAACCGGGTCTGGCCATTGCCGAGCAGCTCCGGCTTCAGATCCTGCTCGAGTTGTTGCTGCACCGCCACCGAGGAAGCCATGCGGCGCATGAAATGCAGCATGGCCAGAATCACACCGATATTCACCGCGATCACCAGATCGCTGAATACCGTCAGCCCGAAGGTGATCAGCAGAATTCCAACGTCCGCCCTGGGCGCCCGCTGCAGCATGCGCTTGAAGTGCTTCAGCTCGCTCATGTTCCAGGCCACCACGAAGAGGATGGCAGCCAGGACAGCCAGCGGAATGTTTGCCGCCAGCGGAGCCAGGAACAACAGGACCAGCACCAGGGTGAGCGCATGAACGATGCCGGCCAGGGGGCTGTTGCCGCCGTTGCGGATATTGGTCGCGGTGCGGGCGATCGCACCGGTCGCGGCGAAGCCGCCGAACAGTGGCGTAGCCAGGTTGGCGATGCCCTGGCCGATCAGCTCCTGGTTGGAATTGTGCTTGGTCCCGCCCATGCCGTCGGCGACCACCGCGGAGAGCAGCGACTCGATGGCGCCGAGCATGGCGATGGCGAAGGCCGGACCGATCAGGTCGATAAGCCGCGCCAGGGTGATCTCCGGCAGCCCCAACTGCGGCAGTCCCCGGGGAATTCCGCCGAAGGTGCTGCCAATAGTGGCCACACCGTCGAAATGAAAGATCGACTGGATAAGGGTAGCAGCGACCATCGCGATCAGCGGGCCAGGAACGCGTCCGAGCGCCCGCAGGCGCGGCGCGAAGACGACCAGCGCCAGGCTGAACAGGGCCAGCAGCGTGGTCGGCAGGTGCAACTGCGGCAGTGACTGCAGCAGATGCCAGAGCTTCTCGTGGAAATGACCGCCCGTCACTGGCGGCAGGCCGAAGAAGTCCTTCCACTGGCTGACCCAGATGATCACCCCGATACCGGCAGTGAAGCCGACGATGACTGGATCGGGAATGTACTTGATGACCGAACCCAGACGGCTGACACCGAGCAGCAGGAGAATACCCCCGGCCATCAGGGTCGCAATCTGCAGGCCATCGACCCCGTATTCGGCAGTCACCCCGGCGAGGATGACGATGAAAGCGCCGGTCGGACCGGCGATCTGCAGCCGGCTGCCGCCGAACAGGGAAACCAGCAGACCGCCGACGATGGCGGTATAGATGCCCTGCTCCGGCTTCACCCCGGAAGCGATGCTGAAGGCCATGGCCAGGGGCAGCGCCACGACGCCGACGATGACGCCGGCCACCAGATTGCGGAGCCAATGCTCCCGCCGCAACAGACCGGCCCGCCACGCCTCACGAATTGCGATCATCACTGCTCCTCCTGGAATATGTGCGCAACATTAACATGCGATGATAATGATAAAGTTCCCCGCTGCACGCCACCTCGGCTCGCCCGGAGAAACCATGAAACGCCAGGATGTTGGAACCCTGCAGGCCGAAGGCAAGGCTTTCGTCACTCACCTGATTCGCAATCCGGCCCGCAGGGGGGAATGGATCGTGTTTTTCCAGCTGAGCACGGGGCGCAGCTTCTTCCTGATCGACGAAAACGATGAAGTCGAATCCTTCCGCCAGTTGGACAAGCTCATCGAAGTCTTGGAGACGCTCGGCATCAAACTGGCGGAAATCCATTTTTGAACCATCCTTGTCCCCCTCCACCACAGCATCGCCCTATCCTCACAGCTGTGATGGCTCCAGGGGGCAAACCATTCGATCAACGGTCAAGGACTGTTCGCCAATTGGCGTCCAAACTTCATGAATGGCGAGCTTGCCGACGCTCGCCGGCAGTCATGGCCCCATGGAAGGCGGGAAGGTCTGCGGAAGGCTCTGGCGAACGCCTCCGCGTGCTGTCTCGGAAGCGACTGAAGGAGAGCCGTCGCACCAGGAAGGCTGCATCGGCCACATGACTCTGATAATTCATTGATAAATGCGCATTCAGCGGGCATTTCGGCCCCCCTCTTTACTCGAAAGAGGGCCGGAAGATCCGTCAAGGAAGATTTGATTGGAGGATGAGCATGAGTAATGCCGCTGTACAGGCCCAGCGTATTGAATGTCGGGATCAAACCATGCTGGTCGGGACGAGCCGGCTCGCTCCGCAGATCCGCACGGTCCAGGAAAACGAAAACAAGAAGAAGATCCTCTTCGTCACCTCCGAACTCTCCGACCTGATCAAGACCGGCGGACTGGGCGAAGTCTCCGCCGCCCTGCCCCGGGCATTACGCCGTCACCACGATGTCCGTGTGCTGCTGCCCGGGTATCGTCAGGTCATGCAAAGCGGCCACCCCATCCGCCTGGTCGGCAACCTCGCCGGCCATGCCGCACTGCCCCGGTGCCGGATCGGCCGCATCGACCTGGACGACGGCCTGATCGTCTATGTCCTCATCAGCCCCGAACTCTACGAGCGCGAGGGTACGCCCTATGGCGACAACCGCAACCAGGACTGGCCGGACAACCATATCCGCTTCGCCCGCCTGGGCCTCGCCGCGGCCGATGTCGCCGCCGGCAATGCCAGCATTAGCTGGCGCCCCGACCTGATCCACGCCCATGACTGGCCAGCAGGGCTCGCGCCAGCCTACCTGCGCTGGCGCGGACAGAGCACACCCAGCATGTTCACCATCCACAACCTCGCCTACCAGGGTCTGTGGCGACCGGAATGCCGCGCGGAATTGGCCATCCCGACGGAAGCTTTCCGGATGGAGCGCATGGAGTTCCATGGCCAGTTGTCCTTCCTCAAGGCTGGAATCGCTTACGCCGACCGTATCACCACGGTGAGTGCCACCTATGCTCGGGAAATCACCACCCCGGACTTCGGCTGCGGACTGGAAAACTTTCTTCGGGAAAAGGCTGACCACGGTCTCTTGAGCGGCATCCCTAACGGCATCGACGAAAGCTGGGAGCCGGAAACCGATTCACACCTGCTGTGCAACTTCAGTATCAACGATTGGGAAGGCAAGGCCGTACATGCCGAGCACGTGCGTTGCCAGTTCGCCCTCGAACCCTCCAGCGGCCCGCTGTTCGTGGTGGTTTCTCGGCTGGTTCAGCAGAAGGGTCTGGACTTGACCCGTGCTCTCGCCGAAACCCTCATCGAGCACGGCGGTCAACTGGCCGTGCTGGGACGCGGCGAGCCGCAAGTGGAGGACAGCATGCGGCAACTGGCCGAACGCTTTCCCGGCCATGTGGGGGTGAACATTGGTTTCGAAGAAACCGAAGCGCGGCGCATGTTTGCCGGCGCCGACTTCCTGTTGATGCCTTCGCGCTACGAGCCCTGCGGCCTCAGCCAGATGTATGCCCAACGCTTCGGCTCGCTGCCCATCGCGCGCAAAACCGGCGGGCTCGCCGACACCATCGAGGACGGCGTGACCGGCTTCCTCTTCGAGGAAGCCAGCCTGGAAAGCTACCGCGAAGCCATGCTGCGGGCCTTCCGGGTGTTCGCCACACCTTCTCTCTTCCATGCCATGCGTTGCCGTGCCATGGCCGTGCCCCGCTTCTGGCGGCAGAGCATAGACCCCTATCTCCATCTCTACCGGCAATTATTGGAAAGCCGGCATGGCGAGGCATAACCGGAGACCTATCCATGTCAATCCCCAGCTATAACGGACGCTTCGGCGTGCATCTGCTCGACGAGCGAAACACCCGCTTTGTCCTCTGGGCCCCCGACGCCGAGCGCGTCGACCTGGAGATCCTCTACGACACCCGGCTGCCCATGCGCAAGGAAAAGGACGGCTGGTTCGTTCTCGAAGCCCCCTACGGCCCCGGCACCCAATACCGTTACCGGATCAATGATGAAGTCAGCGTACCGGACCCCGCGTCACGCTCCCAGGTCGCCGGCCTGCACGCCCCCAGCATGGTGGTCGACCCCAACTCCTACCAGTGGCGCCACCCCAACTGGCGCGGCCGCCCCTGGCACGAAACGGTGATCTACGAACTGCACGCCGGCCTGCTCGGCGGCTTCCACGGAGTCGAGGCGCAACTGGCCGAACTGGCCGAGCTGGGCGTTACCGCGATCGAACTGATGCCCATCGGCGAATTTCCCGGCACCCGCAACTGGGGCTACGACGGCGTGCTGCCCTTCGCCCCGGAATCGGTCTACGGCTCGCCTAACAATCTCAAGCACCTGATCGATACCGCCCATGGTCATGACCTGATGGTGTTCCTCGATGTCGTCTACAACCATTTCGGTCCGGACGGCAATTATCTCGGTCGTTACGCCAAGGCCTTCTTCCGTCAGGACAAGCAGACACTCTGGGGCGATGCCATTGATTTTCGCCAGAGTGAAGTGCGGGACTTCTTCATCGAGAACGCGTTGATGTGGCTGCAGGAATACCGCTTCGACGGCCTGCGCCTGGATGCTGTGCACGCCATCAGCGAGCGCGACTTCCTCACCGAGCTGGCGCAGCGGGTACATGCCGCGGTCGAACCCGGCCGCCATGTGCACCTGATGCTGGAGAACGAGAAGAACCAGGCCAGCCTGCTCGGTGAGGGCTATGTGGCGCAGTGGAATGATGATGGCCACAATGTGCTGCACACCCTGCTCACCGGCGAGCAGCAAGGCTACTACGCCGACTACCACCAGGGCGCCGCGGAAAAGCTCGCTCTCTGCCTGAGCGAAGGCTTCGTCTTCCAGGGTCAAATCGCCCGCCAGGGTCAGGGAGAGCCCTGCGGCGAGCCCAGTGCGCACCTGCCGCCCAGCGCCTTCATCCTGTTCCTGCAGAACCACGACCAGGTCGGCAACCGCGCCTTCGGCGAGCGGCTGGTCAGCCTCGCCGATTGCGATGCCCTGCGTGCGGCGACTGCCCTGCTACTGCTCTCGCCGATGGTGCCCTTGCTGTTCATGGGCGAAGAGTGGGGCACGCACCGGCCCTTCCTGTATTTCACCAGCTATCAGAGCGAAGAGCTGGCCAACACCGTACGCGATGGGCGACGTCGAGAGTTCTGCAACTTCGAGCCGTTCAAGGATCTGTCCCTCTGCGAGCGAATTCCCGATCCTAACGATGAAAGGACCTTCACCACCTCGCAGCCGGATTTCCAGTGCTGCCTTGATCCCAAGCATGCTGAATGGCGCGCCCTCTATCACCACCTGCTTGGCCTGCGCCGCCGCGAAATCGTCCCGCGCCTGCCGGGCTGCCGGGCGCTGGGCGCCGAAGTGCTGGGCGAAGGGGCCGTGGTGGCGCACTGGCGGCTGGGTGACAGCAGCCTCCTGCGTATCGAACTGAACCTTAGCGTCCAAGCCGTACCGCTGATGGATCAGCGCAAGCACGGCCGGCTGCTATTCGCCAGCCAGGACATGGAAGAGTTCCACGAGCATCACGGCAAGCTTCCCGGCCGGATGGCCCGTGTCTACCTGGTAGCTCCGGATGAGCAACGATGAGCAACTCCACACCCTAGCCGCTGCCGCCGGGGTGGCGATCGATTGGGTCGACGCCGATGGACAGCCACAGAAGGTTCCGGCGGAGGTCCTGCGGCGGATACTGGCCGGACTGGAACTGCCGGCCAACAGTGAGTCCCAGATCGAGGACAGCCTTACCCGCCTGCAGCAGACGGGCGACGAGCTGCCGCCGCTGCTCACCCTGGAGCGGTACCAGCCCCTCGACCTGTCCGCCCATTTCGCCCCTGGCAGGGCCTTCGAGCTGACCCTGGAAGATGGCCAGCGTCACGCCGGACGGCTCGACGAGCAGGGCCGCCTGCCGGTGATCGAGCAGCCTGGATACCACCAGCTGGCGATCGGCGAGCGGCCGATCACCTTGGCCGTCGCCCCGCCGCACTGTACCGGCGTGGACGAACTGGATACCAGGCTGTCGCCACGCCTCTGGGGGCTCGCAGTGCAGCTCTATGCCCTGCGCCGCCAGGGCGACGGTGGCATCGGCGACACCCAGGCCCTGGAAACCCTGGTACACCAGGCCGCCCGACAGGGGGCCGCTGGCATCGCCATCAGCCCGCTGCACGCCATGTTCAGCGCCGACACACACCGCTTCAGTCCCTACTCGCCGTCCAGCCGGCTTTTTTTCAACGTGCTGCACAGCGCGCCCGGCAGCATCCTCGGCGAGCGCGAAGTGCGCACCGCAATCGAGGCCAACGGACTGGCCGAGGAATGGCAGCGCCTTGAGCACCTCGAACTGATCGACTGGCCAGCGGCCGCCGTGGTCAAGCTGCGCCTGTTGCGGGCGCTGCATGCCGAATTCCGCCTGGGCGGCAACCCGTTGGAGCAAGATTTCGCCAGCTTCCGCCGCAACGGCGGCGAGGCTCTGGAAAACCACTGCTGCTTCGAAGCGCTGCACGCCTACCACGTCCGCCACAACGGCCTGTACGACTGGCGGCAGTGGGACCCAGCCCTGCGCTGCCCGGGCAGCGCTGCGGTGGCCGGCTTCGCCCGCGAATACGAGGACGAGATCACCTTCCACGCCTTCGCCCAGTGGCTGATTGCCCGCGGCCTGGAGCGCACCCAGAACGCCGCGCGCAGCGCCGGCATGCCGATCGGCCTGATCGCCGACTTGGCGGTGGGCGCCGACGGCGGCGGCAGCCAGGCCTGGAGCCGCCAGGCCGAACTTCTGTCGACGCTGACCGTCGGCGCGCCACCGGACGCCCTCAACCGTTCAGGACAGAGCTGGGGCGTGTCTGCCTTTTCGCCTTGGGGCCTGCGCCAGCACGGCTTCCACGCCTATATCGAGATGCTCCGCGCCAACTTGGCCCACGCCGGCGGCATCCGCATCGACCACGTGATGGGGCTCAAACGCCTGTGGGTGATCCCGCCGGGCGGCGAGCAGCACGACGGTGCCTACCTGCACTACCCCCAGGAAGACCTGATACGCCTGCTGGCGCTGGAGTCCTGGCGGCACCAGGCGGTGATTCTCGGCGAGGATCTCGGTACCGTTCCGAAAGGTTTCCGCCCGATGCTGGCCAAGCGCGGCATCCTCGGCATGCGCGTGCTGCTCTTCGAACAGGACACCGAGGGGCGCTTCCCGCCGCCGCAAGACTGGCCAAACAACGCCCTGGCGACCAGCACCACCCACGACCTGCCGCCTCTCGCCGGATGGTGGCGGGAGCGCGACATCGATTGGCGCGAACGCCTGCAGCTGGCCGACGCCGAAGCTACCGAGGCCGCCCGGGAAACCCGGCGGCGCGAACGCCAAGCCCTGCGCGAGGCCCTAGCCGACGCCGGCGGGCCGGCCCTCGACGAGCCCCTGGACAGCGACGGCCTGATCGATGCCTGCGTGAGCTTCCTCGGCGAGACGCCGGCGCCCCTGGTCCTGCTGCCCATGGAAGATGCCCTGGGCCTTGACGAGCAGGCCAACCTGCCCGGCACCGTCGACGGCCATCCCAACTGGCGGCGGCGCCTGCCCGGCGAGAGCGATACGCTGCTCGACGGCGAGGCCCCGGCGCGGCGCCTGCGTCTGCTGAAGGAAGCCCGCGAGGCGTCAAGCAGGAGAGGCTGAATGAGCGACCTGCGCGCTACCCTGCGCCTGCAATTCCACCGGGATTTCACCCTCGACGATGCCGTGCCGCTGGTCGACTATTTCGCCGACCTAGGCATCAGCCACCTGTATGCCTCGCCGCTGCTCACCGCGCGCCCCGGCTCGATGCACGGCTATGACGTCATCGACCCGACCCGCATCAATCCCGAGCTGGGCGGCGAGCCGGCCCTCCGACGCCTGGTCGAAGCCTTGCGCGACCGCGGCATGGGGCTGATCCTGGACATCGTCTCCAACCACATGGCGGTCGGCGGCAGCGGCAACCCCTGGTGGCTGGACGTGCTGGAATGGGGCCGGCGCAGCCCCTATGCCGGCTTCTTCGACATCCAGTGGAACTCCCCCGACCCGCTGCTGGAAGGCCAGTTGCTGGTGCCCTTCCTGCGCAGCGACTACGGCGAGGTACTGCAGGCCGGTGAAATCCTCCTGCAGTTCGACATACAAGCCGGCTCCTTCCATGCCAGCCACTATGAACACCGCTTCCCCATCAGCCCGCCGAATTACGGCGAGCTGCTGCGCGCCACCGGCCATTCGGCGCTGCAGGCCCTGGCCGCGCGCTTCGACGCCCTCGCCGGCGAACAGGGCTACGTCCAGGCCACCGGACTGAAGGCAGAGCTGGCACAACTGGTCGGCCAGCCCGAGGGGCACGCAGCCATCGAGGCCATGCTCGGCGCCTACGACCCGCGCCAGCCGGAGGGCCTCGAGCGCCTGCACGCCCTGCTCGAGCACCAGTTCTACCGGCTGGCCAGCTGGCGCACCGCGGCGGACGACATCAACTGGCGGCGCTTCTTCGACATCAACGAGCTCGGTGGCCTGCGCGTGGAGCGCCCGCAGGTCTTCGAAGCCACTCACACGAAAATCTTCCAGCTGCTCGAGGAAGGCCTGATCGACGGCCTGCGCATCGACCACATCGATGGCCTGGCCGATCCACGCGGCTACTGCCGGCGCCTGCGCCGGCGCCTGGACCGGCTCGGCGACGGCAAGCAGAGGCACCGGCCGATCTACGTGGAGAAGATCCTCGGCCAGTACGAGGAGCTGCATGACGACTGGAAGGTGGATGGCACCACCGGCTACGAATTCATGAACCAGCTGTCCCTGCTGCAGCACGACCCGGACGGCGAAGGGCCGCTGCGCTCGCTCTGGCACAGCCTCAGCGGGCGCCCGGCCGATTTTCTCGAGGAAGTCCGCCAGGCTCGCCAGTTGGTGCTCACCGGACCCCTGGCCGGCGACTTCGAGAGCGCTGCCCAGGCCCTGCTGCAAGTGGCGCGCGGCAACCTCATGACCCGCGACCTCACCTTCGGCCAGATCCGCCGTGCGCTGCTTGAGCTGATCACCCACTTCCCCGTGTACCGCACCTACATCGGCCCCTGCGGGCGCTCCGGCCAGGACGAGCCCTTCTTCCGCCAGGCCCTGGAAGGCGCCCGCACCACCCTCAACGAAGCCGATTGGCCGCTGCTCGGCCACCTGGAGCGCTGGCTAGGTGGCGAATCCTGGCGCAGCCTGCCACCAGGGCCACTGCGCAAGGCGCGCCGCCATGCCTGTGTGCGCTTCCAGCAGGTCACCGCGCCGGCTGCCGCCAAGGCGGTGGAAGACACCGCCTTCTACCGCTCGGGAGTGCTGCTCTCACGCAACGATGTCGGCTTCGACAGCCAGCGCTTCAGCGCCCCGCCGGAGGACTTCCACGCCGCTTGCCTGCGGCGGCGCGAACGCTTTCCCGACAACCTGCTGGCCAGCGCCAGCCACGACCACAAGCGCGGCGAGGACAGCCGCGCGCGGCTGGCCGTGCTCAGCGAGCGCGCCGGCTGGTACGGGGAACGGGTGCAGCACTGGCTGCTGCTGGCCCAACCGCTGCGCCGGAGCCTGGGCGACAGCCCAGCACCGGCCCCCGTCGACGAGCTGATGCTCTACCAGACCCTGCTCGGCAGCTGGCCGCTGAATCTGGCGGCAGACGATGCCGAGGGCGTGCACGCCTATGCCAGACGCCTGCGCCAGTGGCAGGAAAAGGCTCTGCGCGAAGCCAAGCTGCACAGCAGCTGGAGCGCGCCCAATGGCCCCTACGAAGAAGCCTGCCGCGGTTTCCTCGACGACCTGCTGGAAAAGCCCCAGGGCGCCCGGCTACGCGAGGAGATCACCGCCGCTGTCGCCAGCATCGCCCCGGCCGGCGCACTCAACAGCCTGGTGCAGACCCTGCTGCGGCTGACCGTTCCCGGCGTACCCGACCTCTACCAAGGCAACGAATTCTGGGATTTCAGCCTGGTCGATCCGGACAACCGCCGGCCGGTCGATTTCGCCAGTCGCCGCCAGGCCCTGCAACAGCCCGCAGCTGCCGCCGAGCTGCTCGAGCAGTGGCGCGACGGGCGCATCAAGCAAGTCCTCATTGCCCGCACCCTGACCCTGCGCGCCCGCTGTCCGGCCCTGTTCGCCGCCGGCGACTACCTGCCGCTGGAGGTCGCCGGCGAGCAGTCCGGACGGCTGCTGGCCTTCGCCCGACGGCACGCCGGGCAATGGGCCGTGGTGCTGGTGCCGTGCCAGGCCAGCGGCCTTCTTGGCGAGGCCGAGCTCCCGCTGATCGAGCCGGCGCAATGGACGGATACCCGAGTGCTGCTCCCCGAAGCGCTTGCGTTGCGGGGGCTTTTCTCGAGCGATGCAGTCCCAGACAGGAAGGGAGAGCTGTTCGTGAGCGAGGCCCTGACGACGTTCCCGGTTGGCCTTTTCTATTGCGCTTGACTGCTCCCCTCCCTGAAGGAACGTCCTGGCAAGCAACTCGGCCTGCTCCGGCGTCGGGTAGAAGCGATATTGGAAGGGGCGCTCTGCGAGCGCCGCGCTATCCCGCCCCAGCCTAAAGGCCGAGGTTTCTCGCGCAAAACGGATGAATACGGATATAAAAGGAAGGAATGGAATGACGAGTGATGAACAACGCATTCGCGAACTTGCCTATCAAATCTGGCAATCCGAAGGCTGTCCCGACGGCCAGCAGGATCGCCATTGGCAGATGGCCTGCAAACTGGCCGAGGCCGAGTTGCAGGCCTCTGCGCCGGAGCCCCGTACCCGCAAGTCCGCTACCATGCGCAAGGCCGGCCCCGCCACCAAGCCAGTGGAGGTCCCGCCCGCTGCCAACGGCGAAATCCCAGCCAAGCCGGCCAGGAAGAAGCCGCGTGCCACGCGCACACGGCCGTTGAGCCCTTGAGACGCAGGTACGGATCGACTGCCGACCTATGGAGACTTCTCACGAAAGATTCCGTCCGCCAAGGACAGCGCGGCCAAGGCCGCTCGCGTCAGCACTGGCTGAGTCCTTGAATTTCAGAATATTTGAGCGATTGCAAGGAGGCACGAACCTGATCGCTTGCTGCTTGCTGCGCAGCAGCGCATCGTTGAAACGGAACGGAGACGCCTTCCCCTCAGCAGTCGGAGAAATGAGCATGGATCGGCACAAGAAGACCATAGCACCTCAGGTGAAAATCCCGTCCCGCATCCGCGAAGGCCTGCCCTTCCCCCTGGGCGCGACCTGGGACGGCCTGGGCGTCAACTTCGCGCTGTTCTCCGCCCACGCTACCAAGGTGGAACTCTGCCTGTTCGACGAGGCCGGACAGACCGAACTGGAGCGCATCGAGCTGCCCGAATACACCGACGAGATCTGGCACGGCTACCTGCCGGAGGCCCATCCGGGACAGGTCTACGGCTACCGGGTGCACGGTCCCTACGAACCGGACGCCGGACACCGCTTCAACCCCAACAAGCTGCTGATCGATCCCTACGCCAAGCAGCTGGTTGGCGAACTGAGTTGGTCGGAATCCCTGTTCGGCTACACCATCGGCCACCCCGACGCCGATCTCAGTTTCGACGAGCGCAACAGCGCCCCCTACGTACCCAAGAGCAAAGTCATCGACCCGGCCTTCACCTGGGGCCGCGACTGCCCGGTGCAAATCCCCTGGGACCGTACCATCATCTATGAAACTCACCTGCGCGGCTTCACCATGCGTCATCCTGCGGTGCCGGAAGCGCTACGCGGCACCTGCGCCGGACTGATGGAACCAGCAGTGCTGGACTACCTGCGCCAGCTCGGCGTCTCGGCGATCGAGCTGCTGCCGGTCCACGCCTTCGTCCAGGACCAGCACCTGCTGGAAAAGGGCATGAAGAACTATTGGGGCTACAACACCATCGGCTTCTTCGCCCCGCACCCACGCTACCTGGCCAGCGGCAAAATCCAGGAATTCAAGGAGATGGTCGCCCACCTGCACCATGCCGGCCTCGAGGTGATCCTCGATGTGGTCTACAACCACACCGCCGAGGGCAACGAGCTGGGCCCGACCCTCTCCATGCGCGGTATCGACAACGCCACCTATTACCGCCTGATGCCCGATGACAGGCGCTACTACATCAACGACTCGGGCACCGGCAACACCCTCGACCTGAGTCATCCCTGCGTGCTGCAGATGGTCACCGACTCGCTGCGCTATTGGGCCACGGAAATGCACGTGGACGGCTTCCGCTTCGATCTGGCGACCATCCTCGGCCGCAGGCCGGAAGGCTTCGACGAACGCCACAGTTTCCTGGTCGCCTGCCGCCAGGACCCGGTGCTGCGTCAGACCAAACTGATCGCCGAACCCTGGGATTGCGGCCCGGGCGGCTATCAGGTCGGCGGCTTCCCACCCGGCTGGGCGGAATGGAACGATCAGTTCCGCGACACCATGCGCGCCTTCTGGAGAGGCGATGAGGATCAGATGGCCGATATCGCCTGGCGTCTCACCGCCTCGGGCGATCTCTACAACCAGCGCGGCCGCCGGCCGTTCGCCTCAATCAATTTCATCACCGCCCACGACGGCTTCACCCTCAACGATCTGGTGTCCTACAACGACAAGCATAATGAGGCCAACGACGAGAACAACCAGGACGGCACCGATCACAACCTGTCCTGGAACCACGGTGTCGAGGGCCCTACCGACGACCCGGAAATCAGGGCCCTGCGCTTTAGGCAGATGCGCAACCTCTTCGGCACCCTGCTGTTCTCCCAGGGCACGCCAATGATCGTCGCCGGCGACGAGTTCGCCCGTACCCAGCACGGCAACAACAACGCCTACTGCCAGGACAGCGAGATCGGCTGGGTCGACTGGAACCTCAGCGAGGACGCCAAGGCGCTGCTGGAATTCGTCCGTCGCCTGATCCGCCTGCGCCTGCGCTTTCCCATCCTGCGCCGCGCCCGCTTCCTGGTTGGCGCCTACAATGAGGAGCTGGGCGTCAAGGACGTGACCTGGCTGTCGCCCAGCGGCGACGAGATGACCACCGAGCAATGGAAAGAAGATCACGGCCGCTGCCTGGGCATGCTCCTCGACGGCCGCGCCCAACCCACCGGCATCCGCCGCCCCGGCGCCGACAGCACCCTGCTGCTGCTGGTGAATGCCCACTACGACCTGGTCAACTTCCATCTTCCGCAGGTTCCCCAGGGCAGCCGCTGGAAGCGCCTGGTAGACACCCACAAGCCGACCGCAGACGACGAGCGGTTCGCCTTCGGTAGCCAGTACGGCGTTACCGGCCGCTCGCTCCTGCTATTCGAACTGATCAAAAGCGCTGGCCGGGCATCCTGAACGCCTGCCATGCGGACCAGAGCAATTTTGACGGGCTGCGTTCATGGTCCGCCCCTGGCAGAGCTGCTTCACGGAATGGGATAGCCCACCGGCGCCCCGTACCGCTCGCGAAAAAAGGGGAACCCCCCATCAGTGGAGCTAGTCTTGTTAATAGGTACGGCAGTACCTCGACTGGCCAGGCCAAGCGGCGACCAGCCTACTTTCAATATGCAGGAGAGGAAGGCTTACATGAAAATCCAAGAAATTATGACCCGTGATGTACAAACCATCCGCGCCGACCAGAGCATGCGCGAAGCGGCCCAGATTATGGACCAGATCGACTCCGGTGCCCTGCTGGTCAACGAAGGCGACCGTCTGGTGGGCATGCTGACCGACCGCGACATCGCCATCCGTGCCGTGGCCAAGGGAATGGACTGCGATACGCCGGTGCGCCAGGTAATGACACCCAACGTGTGTTACTGCTTCGAGGACGAGGAGGTGCAGCATGTCGCCGAAAACATGGCCGACATCCATCTGCGCCGCCTTCCGGTAATGAGCCGTGAGAAGCGCCTGGTTGGCGTGGTTTCGCTGGGCAATATCGCCGAATGTCACAACCCCTCGGTCAGCGATACCGTGCTGCAGGGCGTGGCCCAGGCGCACTGACATCGGAGCAAACCGACTACCCTCCGGGGAGGTGCATATGAAAGCGGTAGTTTTCCATGATGTCGGCGATATTCGCCTGGATGATGTACCGGATCCCCAAATCGAAGCGCCGACCGATGCCATCGTCCGTCTGACTGCCTCGGCTATCTGCGGTACTGACCTGCACTTCATCCGTGGCACTGTCGGCGGCATGCGCCCGGGCACCATCCTCGGCCACGAGGGAGTCGGTATCGTCGAGAAACTAGGGGAGGAGGTACGCAATCTGCAGATCGGCGATCGCGTGGTGATCCCTTCCACCATTGCCTGTGGCAACTGCTCCTACTGTCGCGCCGGCTACTATGCTCAGTGCGACGTGGCCAACCCCAATGGCAAGGAAGCCGGCACCGCCTTCTATGGGGGCCCGGCGCAGAGCGGGCCCTTCCAGGGACTACAGGCGGAAAAGGCGCGGATCCCCTTCGCCAACATCGGCCTGGTCAAGCTGCCCAGCGAAATCAGCGATGATCAGGCCATCCTGCTATCGGACATCTTTCCCACCGGCTATTTCGGTGCGGAAATGGCCGAAATCGACGACGGCGATACCGTCGCCGTGTTCGGCTGTGGTCCGGTCGGCCAGTTCGCCATTGCCAGCGCCAAGCTTCTCGGCGCGGCGCGGGTGTTCGCCATCGACCAGTGCGAGGACCGTCTGCAGATGGCTCGCCAGCAAGGCGCGGAAACCATCGACTTCAACCGCGAGGACCCGGTGCAGACCCTGCGCCGGCTGACCGACGGGATCGGCGTCGACCGCGCCATCGATGCCGTGGGCGTGGATGCCGAACACGAACACGCCCACCTGCATGCCCACGACCCCGAGCAGGAGGAACGCTTCGCCCGCGAAGTCGCAGCCGTGGCGCCACGGACTCATCCCGAGGGGAACAACTGGCACCCGGGCGGCGCGCCCAGCCAGGCGCTCGAGTGGGCAGTCGAGGCATTGGCCAAGGCCGGCACCCTGTCGATCATCGGGGTCTATCCGCCGCAGGCACACAGCTTTCCCATCGGACTGGCGACAGAGAAGAACCTGACCATCAACATGGGCAACTGCCATCACCGCAAATATATTCCCAAGCTGATCGAACTGATTCTGGCCAAGCGCATCGATCCAGCGAAGATCCTCACCCAGATCAAGCCCATGAGCGATGCCATCACCGCGATCAAGGCCTTCGACCGGCGCGAGCATGGCTGGATCAAGGTCGAGCTGCATCCACAACAGATGCAGGGCAGCCGCGTGGGTAGCGAGGAAGTGTTGACTGCAGAAGGGTTGAACGCGGAAAGTCTGCTCGATGAAGGCATCGAGGAGACTTTTCCCGCCAGCGATCCGGTCTCCGTCACCCGCCGGCCGGAACAGCGCTGAGCATCGGCGGAAGGCCCATGCCTAGTGGTTTGTGGGTTGATCGGCTGATTCGGGCGACCGAGGTCCCGAGACAAGACACTGCTTTTCGCCATGACCTAGCCATGGCGAGGAGCGGCAATGCCGTGACGGAACCGCAGACGCCGGAATTTCCCCATAGAATCAACTCAATAAGCCCTGGCATCCGCATCGGCCTTGCCGGGGGGCATTACCCTCCTGGGCGCGTCACCGTCTATCCCAGAGGACTGGCGCAGAAGGGCGAGCTGCAGTTTGCCTCGCGGGCGCTGGACAGCATCAAGATCGACGGTTCCTTCTGCGTCCTGCAGCCTTTCCGAGCGCCATGCCGAAACCCCGGAGGCACGCCGGCGGCGCCAGCAGCTCGGCTTGGACTGTGCCCTGCAGTCGAAAGCACAAGGAGCCGTTACGTGAGCCAACCCTACAGCGGAGACCAGCGAGTCGAGTCACTGCACATTCTCACGGTGAACACCCACAAGGGCTTCACCGCGCTCAATCGCCGCTTCATCCTGCACGAACTGCGCGAGGCTGTGCGCAATGTCTCGGCCGACCTGGTCTTCCTCCAGGAGGTGCTCGGTACCCACGAGCGTCATGCCCGGCGTCACCGCAACTGGCCGGAAACGCCGCAGTACGAATTTCTCGCCCACACCATGTGGAATGACTTCGCCTACGGCCGCAACGCCGTCTACCCGGATGGCGACCACGGCAACGCCGTACTCTCCAAATACCCCATCCAACGCTACAACAACCTCGACATTTCCGTCCCCGGCCCAGAGCGCCGTGGCCTGCTGCACTGCGAACTGGCAGTGCCGGGGCAGCCGCAAGTACACGCGATCTGTGTACACCTGGGCCTGCTCGAAAGCCACCGACAGAAGCAGCTCGGCCTGCTCTGCGAGCTGGTCGAATCCCTGCCGGCCGAAGCGCGCATCGTGGTTGCCGGGGACTTCAACGACTGGCGCCTGCGCGCCAACGCCCAACTGCGCTGCTCCGGCCTGGTCGAGGCCTTCGAGCAGGCCCATGGCAAGTGCGCGCGCAGCTTCCCGGCGCGCTTTCCACTGCTGTGCCTGGACCGCATCTACGTGCGCAACGCCATCCCGCAAAATGCCAAGGTCCTCTCCCACACCCCCTGGCCCCACCTCTCCGACCACCTGCCGCTGGCGGCGGAGGTGCTGCTATGAGATTTTCCTGGCGAAGCGGCAACCGCCTGTGCCTGCTGGAAAACGGCGAGGAGTTCTTTCCCCGCGTGTTCGAGGCCATTCGCCAGGCCCGCCAGGAAATCCTCATCGAGACCTTCATCCTCTTCGAGGACAAGGTCGGCAACGAACTGCACCAGGAACTGATCGCCGCCGCGCGGCGCGGCGTGCGCATCGAGATCACCGTGGATGGCTATGGCTCGGCGGACCTGACGCCGGAATTCATCACAGCCATGACCGAGGTGGGTATCCGCATCCGCATGTTCGATCCGCGGCCGAAGTTCATGGGCATGCGCACCAACCTGTTCCGCCGGCTGCACCGCAAGATCGTGGTGATCGACGGCGCTCGCGCCTTCATCGGCGGCATCAACTTCTCCGCCGATCACCTGGGCGACTTCGGCCCGACCGCCAAGCAGGACTACTCTGTCGAGGTGGTTGGACCGGTGACCCGCGATATCCAGCGCTTCGCCCTCGCCAGCATCGCCGGCGAAGAACCATCCCGGCTCTGGTGGCGGCGGCACCGCGTCAAAAACGGCGCCAACGGCCAACCAGCGGCGGACGCGGGGACGGCCCAGGTACTTTTCGTCACCCGCGACAACCGTAATCATACCAATGACATCGAGGAGCAATACCTGCAGGCCATCCGCCTGGCGACCCACCGGCTGGTGATCACCAATGCCTACTTCTTCCCCGGCTACCGCCTGCTGCGGGAGATCCGCCGAGCCGCAAGGCGCGGCGTCAAGGTGGAGCTGATCCTGCAGGGGCAACCGGACATGCCGATCGCCACCTTCGGTGCACGTCTCTTCTACGAGTACCTGCTCAAGGACGGCGTAATCATCCACGAATACTGCGACCGCCCGCTGCACGGCAAGGTCGCCCTGGCCGATGACGAATGGGCCACCGTTGGCTCGAGCAACCTCGACCCGCTGAGCCTGTCGCTCAATCTGGAAGCCAACCTGATCATTCGCGATCGTGCCTTCAACCAGGAGTTGAGCGAGCGGCTCGACCGGCTGCGGCGCAATCACTGCCAGCGCATGACCAAGGAGAAGATCGCCCGCGACGCCTGGTGGCGCCTGCCGCTGGCCTTCCTCGCCTACCACGCCCTCACCCACTTTCCGGCCTGGGTCGGCTGGCTGCCGGCGCACAGCCCGAAGGTGGAAGTTCTGCAGGGCTGTCCCCCGCCGGATGACGGCAACGACCTGCGCCGGCCCAGCCCATGAAGCACTCCACCTCCCTTGCCGCACGAATCCGCAGCCGCTGGCCGCTTGTCCGGCGCCTGCTCTTCTGGGCCTTCTTAATTCTGGTGGCATGGCTGCTGTTCAGTCTGGCACGCACCATCGAGTGGCGGAACGTCCTCGCCACGCTGGCCGGCTATCGCCTGAGCACTCTGCTGCTGGCCCTGAGCATCGCCGCGGCCAGCTTCCTGCTCTACAGCTGCTTCGACCTGCTCGGGCGCCGCTACGCCCATCACCATCTGCCCCCACGCCAGGTGCTGGCGGTGACCTTCGTTTGCTATGCTTTCAACCTCAACTTCGGCGCCTGGATCGGCGGCCTTGGTCTGCGCTACCGGCTCTATTCGCGCCTGGGCCTGGAGCCCCTGCAGATCGCCCAGATCTACAGCCTGAGCCTGACGACCAACTGGATGGCCTACCTGCTGCTGGCCGGCCTGGCTTTCGCCGCCGGCACCGTGCGACCGCCTGCGAACTGGGCGATCGGCCTGCCCAGCCTGCGAGCCCTGGGCTTCCTGCTGCTGCTCCTGGCCGGGCTCTACCTGCTGCTCTGCGCCTTTTCCCGCCGCCGCGTCTGGACCGTGCGTGGCCATTCGATCGGCCTGCCGAGCCTGCGCCTGGCTCTATTGCAGCTCGCCCTGGGCAGTGGTAACTGGCTGCTGATGGCGCTGGTCATCCATACCCTGCTGCAGCAACAGGTCGACTATGGCGCAGTGCTCGGGACGCTGCTGATCGCCAGCATCGCCGGACTGATCGCCCATATCCCTGCCGGCCTCGGCGTGCTGGAGACGGTGTTCGTCGCCCTGCTCCACCAGCAGATCGAGCGTGATAGCCTGCTGGCCGCGCTGATCGGCTACCGGGCGATCTACTACCTCCTGCCAATGCTGGTCGCCAGCCTCGTCTACCTCGCCCTCGAAGCGCAGATAGAACGGATGCGGCGGAGGGCTGCCGAGAAACTGATGTAGGCCGATGCGCCTCCGCCCCGTGCCTTTCAGAGGCGCAAGTGCCTGTTTCAGCCAAGCTCGAAGGAAGTCACCCCATAAAGGCGGTTCAACCCTATGTCCGGTTCAGGCCCCGTGTACATTCGCGCCGTCTCGAACACCACTTTCATTGCGTACCGCTCGGCCAGCTCGATCGCTTCCCGGTTGACTTCCGGTACATCCAGATAAAACAACTCCGTGGCTTCGAGTCCGGAGCGGAGTTTCAAAAAGAGCGATTCCGCCAATGCCGGCGTGTCGGCGAACAAGGGGCCTATCTTGTAACCGGAGCGGCACTTGCGCAGGACGCCATAACCGGCAAGACGGCCATTTTGCATGATCCCCAGCGCCTTGCAGTCGCCCTGATTGATCCAGCAGTTGAGAAAGTCCGTGCGAGGCTCCGGAAAGAAAGCCCTGTCATACGCATCGACTTCCTCGAGCGGCAAAGAGGCCAAGTTTGCAAATTCGTTCGTGCTCTCGGAAGCGATGGCACTACCTTGTCCCTCATAGCGCACATTGCGGTATGCCAACTTGAAACCGTATTTCCTGTAGTTGTCCTGCTGTGCGACAACTCCATCGAGACCGATATTCCGTCCTTCGAGATACTGGGTCGCGGCCCTCAGGAGCTGAGTGCCATAACCTTTACCACGATATTCCGGCTTGACAATGTAGAGCCCAATGAAGCCAAACGAGTCGCCATATTTGACTGCGGAAATCGTGGCGATCGGCTCATCGTTCAAAAGTCCGACCAGGAAACCGTTCGGGTCAGCCGCATAAAAACACTCCGCATCATGAATGCCTGGATTCCAGCCCTCCCTGGCCGCCCAGTCAATCATGAGCTCAACCTCATTACGACTCATGGTGCTGATTTCATAAGTTTCCTGCTGCATACATCCCCCTTGAGATTGATATCTTCATTTATCGATCAATGCCTCATAACGGGCGACTGCAACAAGGTAAAGCGTAGTACAGGCTCGGTCGTCGGCGCCGCATGCAAGCCTTCTACCATCAAGACCATTGCCCTACGCTTATCTACACCAACTGAAAGCAGCCAGTTATAGCTGACAACAAGACACTACAGAATACAGTGATATCACTTGCCTACCGTTGCCGGCGGTAAGCGCACGATTTTTTATTCTCGCAGCACTGCCTCCACTCCTTGCACTGGGCAAATATATTCGGCCAGTGTGCCTTCACCCCAGGCGGCAATCCAGCCAACCTTTAATATTTTGGCAGGATTTATATATAAACCCTTAACGACATCATTTCCGACCAGCTCCAATGGCCTTATCCCGTTCTGGCCATCGCACCAGCCCGCCCCCATCAAAGTTGGAGACTGCAGCCCAATATCTCCAGAGCTCATCAAGCGGCCTCGGAATCAGCGATTCGATTCAACCCATCATCCTCCACAGCTCTACTGCACCGCTCCTGCCAACCCCCAAACGACGCTTCCTCCTCTTCCCGATCCATTCCTTTTCCTGATTGCCATTAGGATCAGTGATGCACAGCGTTTCTCGGGTGAAGGCTTTCATCCCCTTGATTTCCGATTTACGGATATTCACAGTGTAGTACCGACTCGCTTGCCGAAGGCCGGCCTGTTGCCTTTAGAGACGATCAGTCTATAATCAGCCACCGTGGAACTCGCAGCACCGCCAAGGCGGCGGCGAGAAAGAAAAGGCCAGGTACGCTCACGAACGTCCTGGCCTATTTTTCAGCCTTTTATAGACAATCGGTCCAAAAATGAGACAGTGCATGTTCAAGGCGATCCTGATCGAGAAGGACGAGGCGGGTTATCGCGCGCGAAGCACCACGCTGGACGAGGCGCAACTGCCCGAGGGCGATATCACCGTGCGGGTGGACTGCAGCACGCTCAACTACAAGGATGCGCTGGCCATCACCGGCAAGGGGCCGGTGGTGCGCAAGTTCCCGATGGTGCCAGGGATCGATCTGGCCGGTACGGTCGAGGCCAGCACCAGTCCGGCGTTCAAGGTCAACGATCCGGTGCTGCTCAACGGCTGGGGCGTCGGCGAGACGCATTGGGGCGGGCTGGCCCAGAAGGCGCGACTGGAAAGCCGCTGGCTGATCCCCCTGCCCCAGGGCTTCACGCCTCGCCAGGCCATGGCCGTCGGCACTGCCGGCTATACTGCCATGCTCTCAGTGCTGGCCCTGGAGCGCCACGGCGTGACGCCCGAACAGGGCGAGATCCTGGTCACCGGCGCCAACGGCGGAGTCGGCAGCTTCGCCATCGCCCTGCTCGCCCGCCTGGGCTACCGGGTGGTCGCCTCCACCGGCCGCCCGGAACAGGCCGACTACCTGAAAAAGCTTGGCGCCAGCGAGATCATCGATCGCACCACGCTCTCCGAACCCGGCCGTCCACTAGCCAGGGAGCGCTGGGCTGGCGTGGTCGACTCGGTGGGCAGCCATACCCTGGCCAACGCCTGCGCCGCCACCCGCTACGGCGGCACCGTCGCCGCCTGCGGCCTGGCCCAGGGTATGGACTTCCCGGCCACGGTGGCGCCCTTCATCCTGCGCGGCATTAGCCTGGCCGGCATCGACAGCGTCATGCGCCCACGCGAGGACCGTATCGCCGCCTGGGAGCGCCTGGCCCGCGATCTCGACCTGTCGCTGCTGGACGACATCACCCGCGAGATCGGCCTGGAGGAGGCCATTGCCATGGCCGGCGAACTGCTCGCCGGGCGGGTGCGCGGGCGGATCGTGGTGGATGTGAACCGCTGAGCCCGAGCGGCGCCAATTTCACCCCTCTCCACAGCCCTCTCCCCTCAGGGCTAATGTGTGCACACAAATTTATGAAAACGCAATAAAAACAGTTAGTTATCCTTCAATGCCACTTTTGGTAAGCTGCTGTTCTTACGAGCAAATTTCACTTTTTGTGCATGCTTTAGCCCCTCAGGGAGAGGGAGCCAAGGCTCGCCGCCGCAGGTGCTCGCCCAATTCGGCAAAGCGGGCCTTGAGCAGGGCGTATAGCTGCTGGATCGCCGGCGAGAACTGCTTGCGGTGCGGGCAGACCAGATGCAGTGGTGCCGGCTCGCCCGGGCAATCCACGAGCAGTATCTCCAGACGCCCAGCAGCCACCTCTTCGCCAACATCCAGCCACGACTTGTAAGCGATGCCGTGCCCGGCAATGGCCCAGCGGCGCACCACATCGGCATCGTCGCTAAGCAGCATCCCATCCACCGAAATCACCCGCCGGCGCCCCTCCTCCTCGAATGCCCACTTGTCATGGGCCCGCCCGCTCAGCAGATAGACCAAGCAGGCGTGCCCAGCCAGCTCGTCCAGCGCTTGCGGTCGGCCGCAGCGTTCCAGGTATTCCGGCGCGGCCACCAGCACCCGGCGGTTGTCCGGCACCAGCGGCAGGGCGATGAAGCTGGCGTCCTCCATGGGCCCGTAGCGGATCGCCACGTCGATCGGATCGCGGAAGATGTCGGCGACCTGATCGGAGAGCAGCAGGCGCAGGGTCAGCCGCGGATGCGCGCGGCAGAACTCGGAGAGCCAGGGCAGCAGCAGGTTGCGCCCCAGGTCAGAGGGCGCGCTGACCTGCAGCAGGCCCTGCAGCTCGGCCCGTTCCCTGTGCAGGCGCTCATGGCCTTCGCGCAAGGTTTCCAGCACCCGCTCGGCATAGGGCAAGTACTGCTCGCCCTCGACGGTCAGCCGCAGGCTGCGCGTCGAACGGGCGAACAGGCGAATGTCCAGCTCCCGCTCCAGACGCTTGATCGCCGCGCTGACCTGCCCCGGCAGCAGATCGACCTCCCGCGCGGCGCTGGAAAAGCTGCCGAGGGCGGCGGAGCGGACGAACAGGGCCAGATCCTCCAGGCGGATCATTTTCACTCCTTAAATGAAAGTGTTGGCTGATTTTGCTGCTTTTCATTGAAAGCTGCACAGACGAACATCCCTCCAGCCCGCTCGCCGCACCCGATGGCGGGAGCGGAGGCAGCCGATCAATAACGGAAACCCTCAACAGGAGAACGAACCTTGACCATCGCGACCGCCGCCAAGACGCGCTACACCACCAAGGCCTACGACCCGGCCCGAAAGATTCCCGAGAACACCATGGAAGAGTTGCGCACCCTGCTGCGCTACAGTCCGTCCTCGGTGAACTCGCAGCCTTGGCATCACGTCGTCGCCGCGAGCGAGGAAAGCAAGGCCCGCATCGCCAAGGCGACCCAGGGCGGCTATGCCTACAATGAAGCGAAGATCCTCAACGCCTCCCACGTCGTGGTGCTCTGCGCCCGCACCGACATGGACCCGGCCCACCTGAAAGCCGTGCTGAACCAGGAGGACCTCGACGGCCGCTTCGCCAATCCGGAGGGCAAGGCCGGCCAGGGCAACGTTCGCAGCTCCTACGTCAACTTGCACCGCTACGACCAGAAGGATCTGCAGCACTGGATGGAGAAGCAGGTCTACCTGGCTCTGGGCACCCTGCTGCTCGGCGCCGCCGCCCTTGGCGTGGACGCCACGCCCATCGAGGGCTTCGACTTCCGCAAGCTCGACGAAGAGCTGAGCCTGCGCGAGCGCGGCTTCACCAGCGTGGTGCTGGTCAGCCTGGGCTATCGCAGCGATGACGACTTCAACGCCAAACTGCCGAAGTCGCGCCTGCCCGCCGAGGACATCTTCACCTTCCTGTAACCGGCTCCGCCGGGCATCGCCGCGCCATCGCCGGGAGCGCGGCGACTGCTGATCCGCCCGCCGCCATCCCACATTCTGGAACTCTCAGACCGCTCGGTGCAGCGCTGCCTTGCGGTGCCCCTGCTGCAGCGCGCAACGCTGGAGTTGCTGTGGGTGACACCCGCATTAATCCTGTTCGTCGACCTGCTGGCCACTGCCTTCTGCTTCTGCACGAAGAATCCGGCGAGCATCTGGCTGTTCCACACCGGCATGGCTTGCCTCGATTATGCTCGAAGTGCCACTAGGAGCCTGTCGGACTTTCCGTGCGAGCAACAAGAATGATCAGATTTTGATCAAAAAATCGCTTCCTGCGTAAATTTCACAAGATTCACTTGCGTTGAAAGGCTCAGAATTCACGCAGTGCCACGCGGATTTCCTAAGTCCGACAGGCTCCTAGTCGGGCCGCAATATCAATACGCCACCCCAACGAAGCCTGGGCACGGGCCTGACTCCTTAAGTCATGGCGATCCTCGGTGCAACCTGCTCACGATTCTCCAACCATCCGCTACCTGAATGGGAGGAACAACGACCTTCGCAGGCGAAAAGCAGTCCCAAAGCGCCTTCAAGGCACTTGACGTTGAAATGTCGAATGGATCACATTGCGAACAATTCGCATTGGCGACAAGGAACTATTCATGAAAGCCCGGAATGCACTCATTTCGCTGCTCGCTACCTGCATGGCCGTCGGCAACTTCGCCTTCGCCGCCAGCGCGGCGCAGAAGACGCTGACCGAGACCGTCAAGCACCAGGGCTGGTCCAGGGCCTGTCCCCAGATCCAGCCGAAGATCGACGCGCTCGAAGAGCCCAAGGACGTCTCCGGCAAGGACTGGCGAGACTATGTGGCGCTCAAGGCCGGGTGCCTGGCGGAGGCACGCCGCGACGCCGTAACCATCGAATTCCTCAAGGGCAGGCTGGCCATGGGCAATCGCGACCCTCGATTGCTGGACTTCCTGGGCAGCAGCCAATTCCGGAGCGGCCTGGACGAAGAGGCCATCGCCTCCTTCGAGGAAGCCCTGCAGGGCAAGCTGCCCGAGCACGCCAAGCCCGCGATCTACAGCAAGCTGACGACTGCCTACCTGAAACGGGCATCCGCCGATGGCCAGGCGGCCGCCCCGGATGCCCTGGCCAAGGCCGAGCGCTATGCCAGGCTGGCTCTGGAAAGCGAAAAGGAGCCGGCGCCTGCGGTTTACAGCCAGCTCGCCCAGGTGAAGACTGCCCAGCAGAAGCATGACGAGGCGATCGGTCTGTTGAAGATGGCACTGGAGAAGAACGCTACCTATGGCGGCTGGCCCTCTCCCGACCTGAGGAAGATCATGGACGCGCAGTTCCTCATGAGCCTGGGTCAGGCGCATTACCTGAAAGGGGAAAAGGAGCGAGGCAGGAGCCTGATGGACGCCGCGGTGAACACGGCCCCCACGGAATCCCAGAAGAGCGTGCTGGACGCCATCCGTGACACCATGCTCGACCCACGCCCTATCGACCAGATGCCGAAGGCATTTTTGGGTGATTCGATTAGTCAATTTCGGCGCCCGAGGCTCCGATACTACGAAGCCACTCCTCACCATAGCCCTACTATGACTCGTTGGGGCGCCTTGTCTCGGAACTCCGGTCATCCGAACTTGAGTTATTAACCCAGCCCAAAAATAAATTTGTCAGGAAGCCCGGTTTTCACGGCTTCCACGAATATATTGGTCGGTCTATTAATGAGCCTGGTTAATAAGCAATCAACCGCACAGGCCACTAGATCTCCACCTGCGTCCCCGGCTCGATCACCCGGTTCGCCGGCAAAAGCCGGCAGCGACAACGCGGTTTCCCCAAGCGTTCGAAGAGGGCTCCTTGCCGCGCTTCCGCGAGCGATCGGCCGGCGGCCGAAGTGGCCCATGTCGGCGTCCTGCCCCTGGGGGCTTCAGAGGATCTGTGTTGGCGCCTGGATAGCCGAGCCCAGCTCCTGGCGCGCCTGACGCACCACGGCGACCCCCGAGTTGAGCGCCAGCCCGCCCATCAGCAGCGCCACCAGGGTATCCGGCCAGCCCGCACCGGTACCGAACACCCCGGCTGCAGCTAGCATCACCGCCAGGTTGCCGATGGCGTCGTTGCGACTGCACAGCCAGACCGAGCGCATGTTGGCGTCGCCGTCGCGGAAGGCGTAGAGCATCAGCGCCACGCCGGCATTGGCGAACAGCGCCAGGGTGGCGACCGCGCCCATGGTCAGTGGCTCGGGGGGAATGCCGGCGAAGGCGTCCCAACCGGCCTTGCCGAACACGAAGACTCCGAATGCCGCCATGCTGAGCCCCTTGACCAGCGCCGCCCGCGCCCGCCAGGCCAGCCCCATGGCCAGTACGGCGAGGGAGATGCCGTAGTTGGCCGCATCGCCGGCGAAGTCCACGGCATCCGCCAGCAGCGACACCGACCCCGACTTGACCCCGGCGCCGACCTCGATGAAGAACATCGCCACATTGATGAACAGGGCCACCCACAGCGCCTTGCGAAAGCGCGGACCGACCGGGGGCGATGATGAGCAGGAACTGCAGCAGGGCATGACGGTTCTCCTTCGAGTGAATTTGCCGGCATTGCACACCCTGTAGCTACTCCAAGGTCAAGGGCGCTACCATCGAACGAATGGGGCCTGTCTGCAGAGGAAAGATCATGCGCATCGGCGAATTGGCCAAGGCCACCGGCATCGACGTCGAAACCATCCGCTATTACGAAAAGGCCGGCCTGCTTCCCGCCCCGGCTCGCGCCGGCAACGGCTATCGCATCTATGGTGCGGAGCACCTGGAGCGGCTGGCGTTCATCCGCCACTGCCGGGCGCTCGACATCCCCCTGGCGGAGGTGCGGCGCCTACTGGAGTTCCTGCTACATCCGAAAACGGACTGCGCCGACGTCGACCGGCTGATCGAGACGCAACTGGCGCGGGTGCGGGCGCGCCTGGAGAGCCTGCAGACGCTTGAGCGCCAGCTTTCCGCGCTGCGCAGGCGCTGCGCCGCCGGGCGGCTCGCCGGCGAGTGCGGCATCCTCCGCGAACTGCTCGCCGCCGCCCAGGAGGAGGCTCGCCCGGACAGGCCCTGATCCCAAAGGAAAGGAACGGAGCGTTATTCATCAGTCATAAAAAGGCGACAGGATCGCCTGTACACTTTCTCGATGAACAACCCTGTGCAAGAGGAAAACATGACGACCATTCATCTGGTTGGCGGCGAAAAGGGTGGCGTGGGCAAATCGGTGATTGCCCGCCTGCTGGCCCAGTACATGATCGATCGCGACCTGCCGTTCATCGGCTTCGACACCGACAGATCCCATGGCGCACTGCTGCGCTACTACGGCGACTACGCCTCGCCCACCGTCATCGACAGCTACCAGAGCCTGGACGCCATCGTCGAGACCGCCACCGAGCAGCCGGAGCAGCGCATCCTGGTCGACCTCGCCGCGCAGACCCATCGGCCGCTCAGCCAATGGATGGAGGAGTCGGGCGTGCTGGAGCTGGCCGAGGAGCTGGGCATCGCCATCAGCTACTGGAACGTCATGGACTCGGGCAAGGACTCGGTGGATCTGCTGGAAAGGCTGCTCGAACAGTTCGGCTCCCGTCTCGACTATGTGCTGGTCCGCAACCAGCTGCGCGACAACGATTTCACGGCCTTGGAGAACTCCGAGGTACAGCAGCGCGCTCAGGACCTGAATGCCGCCGTCATCAGCCTGAAGCGGCTGCACCCACCAGTGATGAGCAAAATCGACCGCAACGGCTACAGCTTCTGGGCAGCCAAAAACCGCGACGATGCCAACCCCGATGCCCTGAGCCTGCTGGAAAGGCAGCGGGTGAAGATCTGGCTGGAGCATGCCTACAGGGAAATCGAGACGGCGGAGGTCTGAAGCAAAGTGCACCATCGATGGGCCAGGCCCTCAGGCCTGACCCATCTTGCGGGCTTCACAGTAGCCTTCAGCCGAGATAGGTCGCCTTCCAGCGGTGCAGCAGGTCGTGCAGCTGCTCATGGCGCCCCTGGCCGATGACCTGCAGCTCGAACTCGGCGAAGGCGCGCTGCAGCGTGTCCAGCTCGTCCGTACTGAGAACCTGCTCGGCTTGGGGGAAGAGCACATCGTTCTCCTTGTCGATGTGCCGTTCGAGGAACTCCGCATAGGTCCCGGCCGCGGCGGCGAACGCCTCGGCGTCGAGGACCGGCGTGCTGGCCTGGCGCAGGGCGCCGACCAGGGCGCGGCCCTGCTCGTGCTCGGCACTCAGCTCGCCGACCAGTTCGCCGCGCTGCACCAGGCCGGCCCGCTGCAAGGCCGGAAACAGCAGCCCCTCCTCCTTGCCGTGGTGGCATTTGTCGACGAACTCCTGCAGGAAACCGAGCAGTGCGGCAATGTCGCCGGTATCCGCAGTGCCCTGTCGGGCCCGGTCGGCCATGCGCCGGAGGATCTTCAGAGTGGAGAGAATCGCATCGTGTTCGTGGCGCAGAGCGTCGATGGCCTGGCTCATGGGCGGCTCCTGTGACGGCTGGGCAGTCTGGAAAAACCGATAGCCCCTAAGCCTAGTTCAGGCCTCTCCCCGGTGCCGGGCCGCTCATCCGCAAGCGACCCGCACGCCGACCCCGAGGCCGCCGCTGCTCCCGCTCACGCCGGCCGCATGATCAGCACCCCCAGCGGCGGCAGCTTGAGGTTGAGGCTGAATGGCTGACCGTGGCTGGCCAGCTCGTCGGCGATTACTTCGCCGGCGTTGCCGACGTTGGAGCCGCCATAGCATTCGGCGTCGCTGTTGAGGGCTTCCTGCCAGTTGCCGCCGTAGGGCACGCCGATCCGGTAACCATGGCGCACCACCGGGGTAAAGTTGGCGATCACTAGCAGCGGCTCGCCGCCGGTGCTCCAGCGCAGCCAGGAGAACACGCTGTTGTGGCGGTCGTCGCCGATCAGCCACTGGAAACCTTCCGCCACACAGTCCTGCTCGTGGAGCGCCGGTTCCTGGCGGTACAGCCGGTTGAGGTCCTTGACCAGTTGCTGCACGCCCTGGTGGTCGTCATAGTTGAGCAGGTACCAGTCCAGCTCGTGGTCGTGGCTCCATTCGCGCCACTGGCCGAACTCGCAGCCCATGAACAGCAGCTTCTTGCCCGGCATGCTCCACATGAACGACAGGTAGGCGCGCAGGTTGGCGAATTTCTGCCAGCGGTCGCCGGGCAACTTGTCGATCAGCGAGCGCTTGCCATGCACCACCTCATCGTGGGAGATGGGCAGGATAAAGCGCTCGGAAAAGGCATAGATCAGGCCGAAGGTCATGCGGTCGTGATGGTAGGTGCGGTGGACCGGATCCTCGGCCATGTATTTCAGGGTGTCGTGCATCCAACCCATGTTCCACTTGTAGTCGAAGCCCAGGCCGCCCTCGGATGTCGGCTTGCTGACCCCCGGCCAGGCGGTGGACTCTTCGGCGATGACCAGCGCGCCGGGCGCCTCGGTCTTGACCACGTCGTTGAGGTGACGGAGGAAGTCGATGGCCTCGAGGTTCTCGCGTCCGCCGTAGCGGTTGGGAATCCACTCGCCCTCATTGCGCGAATAGTCGCGGTAGAGCATGGACGCCACCGCGTCCACGCGCAACCCGTCGACGTGGAACTCGCGCAACCAGTGCAGCCCCGAGGCGATCATGAAGCCGTGCACCTCGGTCCGCCCGAGGTTGTAGATGAGAGTGTCCCAGTCCTGGTGGAAACCCTCGAAGGGGTGGTCGTACTCGTAGAGCGCGGTGCCATCGAAGCGGCCGAGGCCGTGGGTGTCGGTGGGAAAGTGCGCCGGCACCCAGTCGAGGATTACCCCGATGCCGGCCTGGTGGCAGGCGTCGACGAAGGTGACGAAATCCTCCCGCGCGCCATAGCGGGCGCTGGGGGCGAACTGTGACAGCGGCTGGTAGCCCCAGGAGCCGCCGAACGGGTGCTCCATGATCGGCAGCAGCTCCACATGGGTGTAGCTCATTTCCAGCACATAGGGGATCAGCCGCTCGATCAGCTGCCTCCAGCTGGGCAGCGCGCCATCCTCCCGGCGCCAGGAGCCGGCATGCAGCTCATAGATCGCCAGCGGCGCGTTCGGTGCCTGGCGGGCGGCGCGCTGACGCATCCACTCCTGGTCCTGCCAGGCGTGCTCCAGCGGTGCGGCAACCACCGAGGCGGTGTTTGGCGGGACTTCGGTTGCCAGCGCCACGGGATCGGCCTTCAGCGGCAGGATGCCGTGGGGGCCGAGCACTTCATACTTGTAGACCTCGCCCGGCTTGAGGCGCGGAATGAAGATTTCCCATACCCCGGCCGGGTAGCGCAGGCGCATCGGATGACGGCGGCCGTCCCAGCCGTTGAAGGGGCCGACCACCGAGACCCGCCGCGCATTCGGCGCCCATACCGCGAAGCGTACGCCCTCCACCCCGCCCACGGTCATGCACTGGGCGCCGAAGCAGTGGCCAAGGTCGCGGTGGTTACCTTCGGCGAACAGGTAGAGATCCACTTCCCCCAGCAGCGGGCCGAAACTGTAGGGGTCCTCGGTCAGCTGATCGCCCTGCGCCCAGCGGATGTGCATCAGATAGGGCTGCGGATGGTCCAGGCGACAGAAGAACAGGCCGGGAACCTGCCCCTGGTCCATGCTGACGAGCGGCGCGCCGCTCTGCCGGTCGAGCAGGGAGACGCCCAGGGCATTGGGTAGATAGGCTCGCACGATCAGTCCATCACCGTCGGTATGGGGGCCCAGAATGGCGAAGGGATCGACATGCTCGCCACGGATCAGGGCATCGACATCGTCATCGCTCGGTAGCAGGGATTCCCCCGATTGGGTCAGAGTCCAGCGTTGGATCATTGCACGTCTCCATCCAGTAGCTGTTGTGCCAGTTTCACCAAACCCTGCAGCGGCACGGCCAGCCAGGCGGGCCGGTGTTCGGCTTCGTAGGCGATTTCGTAAGCGGTCTTCTCCAGGCTGAACAGCGCCAGGGCAGCCTCCTCGCCGTCCGCTCCGGACCAGGCATGACCGATGTCGGCCGCAGCCCGGCGATAGGCGGCAAGGAACGCCTGGCGGGCGTTGTATTGGTACAGCGAAGCGATGCGCTGGCGGGCCTGGTCGGCCGCTTCCGAGCTGTCGACGCTCTGCGCGTTGCGTATGGCCATTTCGGCAGCGTAGCTGATCGAGCGCAGCACGCCGGTGACATCCTTGTACGGGCTGTGCTTGGCACGGCGCTCGACGAGCGGCCGGGACGGCTCGCCCTCGAAATCGATCAGGTAGGCATCGCCCTGCACCACCAGTACCTGGCCGAGGTGCAGGTCGCCGTGCACGCGGATGCGCAGGCTACCGACGCAGGCCTCGGCCAGCTCGCCGACCTTGTCCAGCAGGGCGTCGCGCTGCAGCAGCAGCTGCTCGACGGTGGCGCGCGCTTCCTCGGCAAGAGTCGCCTGACGCTCGGCGAGGATTTCCAGCGCCCTCTCCAGCTGGGCGCTGATGCTCTCGGTCCAGCGCGCGACATCCTCGGGGCCGGTGGTTTCGCGGACGAAATCCGGGTTATCGGTGGGCGCGGCCAGGGCCATGTGCATCTCGCCGAGGCGTTGGCCGAGTTGGCCGGAGAAGCTTTCCAGTTCGTGCAGTGCGCTGTACTGGCTCTCCAGGAGAGACTCGCCGCCGGCCAGTTCGTCGCGGATGGCACGGTCGAGGGTGTTCCGCGTCCACTCCCAGGCATCGCCCTGGTTTTCCAGGTAGCGCTGCAGAATCATCAAGGCCGTGCACTCGCCCTGTACATTGACCCGGCACACTTCGCCGAGCACGCTGGCGATGTGGGTGAAGCCGCACTCGGTGAGAAACAGGCCCATTTCCAGCTCGGGATGTACGCCGGGGGACACCCGGCGGATCAGCTTGAGCACCAGGGCGTTGCCGATCACCACCGAGCTGTTGGACTGCTCCGCCGAGATGTAGCGCACCTCGGCGTCGGCCGGCAGCTCTATCGTGTCGAGCTGAGCGGCGGAAAGGAAGCGCAGCTCGCCCTGCTCGAAGGACAGTACGCGGCGCTCGCGCAGCCCCTGGATCGCCGCGCGGACGAAGCTCTCCAGGGTGAAGCCGTCGGTCAAAAGACCCACTTGCCGGCCGCGGCGCACGCGGGCCAGGGCCAGTTGCTGGGGCAAAGCGCTGCCGAACTCCTCCTCGGCGAGAAAGCCCAGTGGCAGCTGGTAGCGCTGCAGGTTGCCCTCGGCGCCCGCCTCGATCTCGCTGAGCAGCACGGGGCGCTGCGGATCGCCGAAGGGCACCGTGTAGACGATGCGCAGATTGCCCAGCGGCGCGCCCTTGCCAGCGAACCAGCGGCGCTTGGGCAAGTAAGCCGGCAGCGCCTCCTTTTCCAGGATGCGCCGGTTGAGCGGCACCAGCAGGTCGTCGAGGCGCCTGAGCACCAGGGTCTGGAATTCGGGCATGCCTTCGGCCGGTTTGATGTGCCAGCTGGGCATCTGCGCCTCGGAAGCCAGCAGGAACCAGCAGAAGCCGTAGGGCGGCAGGGTCAGCAGGTAGGGCAGCTGACCGATCGGCGGGAAGGCGCTGCCGCCGGTCATTTCCACCGGCACCATGCCGGCGTACTGGGGCAGCTCCAGCTCCACGGCCTGGGCCGAGCGCGAGACGTTGGCCACGCAGAGGACGGTCTCGCTGCTGCCCTCCACTCCGCTGCACTCGCGCAGGTAGGCGAAGATGCGCCGGTTGGCCGGCGCCAGCAACTTCAGCGAACCGCGGCCGAAGGCCTTCTGCTGCTTGCGCACGGTGAGTATGCGCCGAGTCCAGTTGAGCAACGAATAGCTGTCGCGCTGCTGCGCTTCGACATTGATGGTCTGGAAGCCGTACAGCGGGTCCATGATCGGCGGCAGCACCAGCCCCGCCGGGTCGGCGCGGGAGAAGCCGCCGTTGCGGTCGTTGCTCCACTGCATCGGCGTGCGCACCCCGTCGCGGTCGCCCAGGTAGATATTGTCGCCCATGCCGAGCTCGTCGCCATAATAGATCACCGGGGTGCCTGGCATCGACAGCAGCAGGCTGTTGAGCAGCTCGATGCGCCGCCGGTCGCGCTCCAGGAGCGGCGCCAGGCGCCGGCGGATCCCCAGGTTGATCCGCGCACGGCGGTCGGCAGCGTAGAAGTTCCACAGATAGTCGCGCTCGCGGTCGGTGACCATCTCCAAGGTCAATTCATCGTGGTTGCGCAGGAAGATCGCCCACTGGCAGTCGGCAGGGATATCTGGCGTCTGGCGCAGGATATCGGTCATCGGGAAGCGGTCTTCCTGGGCCAGGGCCATGTACATGCGCGGCATCAGTGGGAAATGGAAGGCCATGTGGCATTCATCGCCCCTGCCCTCCGGGGTACCGCCGAAATACAGCTGGGTGTCCTCCGGCCACTGGTTGGCCTCGGCCAGCAGCATGCGGTCCGGGTAGTGGGCATCGAGCTCGGCACGAACGCGCTTGAGCACTTGGTGGGTCTCGGGCAGGTTCTCGTTATTGGTGCCGTCGCGCTCGATCAGGTAGGGAATGGCATCCAGGCGCAGGCCATCGACGCCCAGGTCGAGCCAGTAGCGCATGATTCTGAGCACCGCCTTCATCACCTGCGGATTGTCGAAGTTCAGATCCGGCTGGTGCGAGTAGAAACGGTGCCAGAAGTACTGGCCGGCGACCGGGTCCCAAGTCCAGTTGGACTTCTCGGTGTCAAGAAAGATGATCCGCGTGTCCGGGTACTTGTCGTCGGTATCCGACCAGACGTAGAAGTTGCGCGCCGCCGAGCCCTTCTTGGCCTTGCGCGCCCGCTGGAACCAGGGGTGCTGGTCGGAGGTGTGGTTGATCACCAGTTCGGTGATCACCCGCAGCCCGCGCCGGTGCGCCTCGGCGATGAAGCGGCGGACGTCGGCCAGGCTGCCGTAGTCGGGATGCACGCCGCGGTATTCGGCGATGTCATAGCCGTCGTCGCGCCGAGGCGAAGGATAGAACGGCAGCAGCCAGACGGTGTTGACCCCCAGGTCAGCGATGTAGTCCAGCTTGGCGATCAGGCCGGGGAAGTCGCCGATGCCGTCATTGTTCGAGTCGAAAAACGACTTGACATGGACTTGGTAGATCACTGCGTCCTTGTACCAAAGCGGATCCTCGAGGAAGGCGGCAGGCTTGGGCGGTTGTTCCATTTTTTTCTCTGCTCCTACTACCAGCGATTTACTTCGGCGGGGTCAGCCGCCAGATGCCGAAGGGCAGGTGCCAAGGCTCGATGCGCATCCACTGGATCTTGCCATGCCATGTCCAGCGGTGGCCGCTCATCAGATCCTCGCCATGCATGGCGGCATGGTCTGGCAGGCCGAACTCCCACAGGGGTAGCTCGAAATGGGACTCCTGGGCGTTGAAGGGATCAAGACAGACGGCAACCAGGACGAAGTTGGAAAGATCCGCCGTGCGCTTGCCGAACAACAGAATGTTGTCGTTCCACACGTTGTAGAGCTTGAAGCCCAGGTGAGTCTGCAGCGCCGGGTTGTAGCGACGGATGCGGTTGAGCTGGGCGATCTCGGCGACGATGTTGCCGGGCGCCTGGTAGTCTCGCGGGCGGATCTCGTACTTCTCCGAATGAAGGTATTCCTCCTTGCCGGGAATCGGCGCCGACTCGCACAGCTCAAAGCCGGAGTACATGCCCCACAGCCCGGAGCCCATGGTGGCCAGCACGGCGCGGATGAGGAAACCGGCGCGCCCGGAGGTCTGCAGAAACACCGGGTTGATGTCCGGGGTGTTGACGAAGAAGTTCGGCCGTATGCAGTACTTCGCGGGGGCCTCGTTCAGCTCGGTGAAGTAGGCGCCGAGCTCCTCCTTGGTGTTGCGCCAAGTGAAGTAAGTGTAGCTCTGCGAGAAGCCGAGCTTGCCCAGACGCAGCAGCATCGGCGGGCGGGTGAAGGCCTCGGAGAGGAAGATCACTTCCGGGTGCTGGCTGCGCACATCGGCGATCAGCCATTCCCAGAAGGGCAGCGGCTTGGTGTGCGGGTTGTCGACGCGAAAGATCTTCACCCCCTCGGCGACCCAGCCGAGCACCACGTCGCGCAGGGCCAGCCAGAGGTCGGGGATGGCATCCTTGGCGTAGAAGTTGACGTTGACGATGTCCTGATACTTCTTCGGCGGGTTTTCCGCGTAGCGGATGCTGCCGTCCGGGCGCCAGGAGAACCAGCCGGGATGCTGCTTCAGCCAGGGGTGGTCCTGGGAGCACTGGATGGCGAAATCCAGAGCGATCTCCAGATCATGCTCGCCGGCGGTGGCGATCAGCTCGCGGAAATCCTCGCGGCTGCCCAACTGCGGATGGATGGCCTCGTGGCCGCCCTCCTCGCCGCCGATGGCGTAGGGGCTGCCAGGGTCGTCCGGCCCGGCTTCCAGACTGTTGTTGCGGCCCTTGCGAAAGCACCGGCCGATGGGGTGGATCGGCGGAAAGTAGAGCACGTCGAAGCCCATGTCGTGGATCGCCGGCAGGCGTGCGATGACGTCCTTGAAGGTCCCATGGCGGCGCGGATCGTCGGTCTGTGAACGGGGGAACAGCTCATACCAGCTGGCGAACAGAGCGCGTTCGCGCTCCACGTCCAGGGAGAAGGCATTGCTGTAGGTGCGATGGGGATGGAGGGCGACGGCGGTCATGGCGGCGGAAGCCTCGCCGCTCAGCAGCAGGTCGATGGCCTCAGTGTGGGAGGTCTGGTCCAGACGCCGGAGGAGATCCTCCAGCACCACACGAGCCTCGCCCTGGCTGTGCTCAGCCGCCCTCTGCAAGTGCAAGCGGCCCTCCTGCAATTCAAGGGAGACCGGCACGCCGGCGGCATGCTTCTTCTGCAGCTCATGCCGGTAGGTTTCGTAGATGTCCCACCAGGCCTCGACCACGAATAGATGCCGTACGATGCGCAGCGGAGTGAACTCGACCTGCCAGCGATCGTTGCCGACGAACTTCATGCGCAGGCGGCGCCAGCCCGTCTCGCCATCGGCGCGCCAGTAAAGAGCGGCACCGAGTTGGTCGTGGCCGTCGGTGAAGATGGTGCTGCTCACCGTGACCGGCTGGCCGGCGATCGCCTTGACGGCGAAGCGCCCGTTGTCGATTGACGGTTCGGTGTCTTCGATGGCGATCCGTGGCAGGCGCAACGCCTCGTCCAGCTCGGGACGATGGTTCTCGCAATGCACGCCGGGCTGGCGCAAGTCGTGGGACCTGGTATCGGACATCGGGCTCGTTCCTCTGCTGGACTGCCACCGGGCAACAGGCGACTGGCACGGTCGGCGTTGGCCGCCCATGCTGATTCCGATGGCAGGTGCGTGGAAAAAGTTCTGTGCCCGGTCGTTGGCGGAACTCTCCGGCCAGTCCCCCATCCATGAGTTATAGATAACGAATACCGCTCGTCACGGACTTTTACCCGGCACCTTTAGACCTGACGCAAGGAGTACGACATGAGCCAGCGATCCGATATTCCCCAGCCCGACCCAGTGGTCTGGAACCATCCGGGGGATTTCCCGCAGATGCCGGAATACGAACCGGCAGAGGAAGTCAAATACACCCCACCTAACGACGGGAAACTGTCCCATGGGGAGGAGGAGCAGGAGCCACAGTGACGGAGTGGGCGAGCTTTGCGATCGCTCCACATGCTCTCGTGGCGGGCTGGCAAGCCACCCGCCTCCGTCTTCGGGCTCTCACGCAGGCGCGTGGAAGCCACTTTGCACGAAACACACTGTCAAACTCTGACGGGCGGCGACACTGCGTCCTTTGCTATGATCCCCGGCATCACTTACGGAACCTCGACTCAAGGAGCTGTGCCATGCACGAACCCAACAGTTATGTCCTCCAATCCGCCCAGGTAGAACAGCTGGAAGTCAGCCGCGTCCTGCGCAATACCTACGGCCTGCTGGCGATGACCCTCGCCTTCAGTGGCGTAGTTGCCTACATGGCGCAACAAATGAAGGTGGCCTATCCGAACATCTTCGTCGTCCTGATCGGCTTCTATGGGCTGTTCTTCCTCACCGTCAAACTACGCGACTCGGCTTGGGGCCTGCTATCCACCTTCGCCCTGACCGGCTTCATGGGCTACACCCTCGGCCCGATCCTCGACCGCTACCTGGGCATGCCCAACGGCGGCGAGGTGGTGTCCTCGGCGTTCGCCATGACTGCTCTGGTGTTCATTGGCCTGTCCGCCTACGTGCTGACCACCCGCAAGGACATGAGCTTCCTCGGCGGCTTCATCACCGCTGGCTTCTTCGTCCTGCTCGGCGCCAGCCTGGCTGGCCTGTTCTTCGAGATCAGCGGCCTGCAACTGGCGATCAGCGCCGGCTTCGTGCTGTTCTCCTCGGCCTGCATCCTGTTCCAGACCAGCGCCATCATCCATGGCGGCGAGCGCAACTACATCATGGCGACAATCAGCCTGTACGTGTCGATCTACAATCTGTTCGTCAGCCTGCTGCAGATCTTCGGCATCATGAGCAGCGACGACTGATCGCCAACCGGCCTCACGAAAGCCCGCGCGATGCGGGCTTTCGCTTTTCTGGCGTATCATTTTCCTTCCTATTCCTGCGGCCGCTGCCCATGAAATTCGCCATTGCCCTGTTCTCCCCGCCTCATGCGCCCTCCTCGCGACGGGCACTGCGCTTCGCCGAGGCCGTACTCGCTGGCGGCCACGAGATCGTCCGGCTTTTCTTCTACCAGGACGGCGTACACAACGCCGCTGGCAGCATCGTCACGCCCCAGGACGAGCTCGACCTGGCGGCCCAGTGGCGCACCTTCGTCGAACGGCACGAGCTGGATGCGGTGGTGTGCATCGCCGCCGCCCTGCGCCGCGGCGTGCTGGATGCGCAGGAGGCGCAGCGCTATGGCCGCACGGCGGTCGCGGTGACGCCGCCCTGGGAGCTGTCCGGCCTAGGCCAGCTGCATGAGGCCGCCCAGCAGGCCGACCGTCTGGTCTGCTTCGGAGGTGCTTGAAATGGCCAAATCGATGCTGATCGTCAGCCGCCAGAGCCCCTGGAGCGGCCTGGGCGCCCGCGAGGCGCTGGACATCGCCCTGGCCGGCGGCGCCTTCGAGCTCCCCATCGGCCTGCTGTTCCTCGACGACGGCGTGTTCCAGCTGGTGCCCGGCCAGCAGCCCGCCGCCCTCGAGCAGAAGGACTTCGCCGCCAACCTGCAGGCCCTGCCGCTGTTCGGCGTGGAAGATCTCTACGTCTGCCGCCAGAGCCTGCGCCTGCGCGGCCTGGACGGCCAGCCCCTGGCCCTGCCGGCCACCCCGCTGGAGGGGCCGGAGCTGGCTGATCTCTTCGACCGTTACGATCTGGTGATCACCCTCTGATGACGACCCTGCACCTGCTTTCCCAATCGCCGTTTACCAATCCGCTGGACAGCACCCTGCGTCTGCTCGGGGTTCGCGATGGTCTGCTGCTCTGTGGCGACGCCTGCCATGCGTTGCAGCCCGGCAGTGCACCACGCGAAATGCTGGAGCATCTGCCCGCTTCCATCGCCCTCCATGCCCTCGCGGAAGACCTGGAGGCGCGCAAGCTCGCGGCGCCGGAGCGCGTGCAGGTAGTGGACTACCCCGGCTTCGTCGAGCTGTGCACCCGCTACGACAAGGTCAACGGCTGGCTATGAACCCGCTGAACGTCTCCGGCCGCCGCCTGGCCCTGGACGAGGACGGCTATCTGGCCGACCTGCAGGACTGGTCGGAAGAGGTCGCCGAGGCACTGGCCCGGCGCGAGGAGCTGGAGCTAAGCGCCGAGCACTGGGAGATCCTCCGCCTGCTGCGCGACTTCTACGCGGAGTTCCAGCTGTCGCCGGCGACCCGTCCACTGATCAAGTATGTCGCCCTGAAACTCGGTCAGGAAAAGGGCAACAGCCTACACCTGAACCGCCTGTTCAAGGGCACCCCTGCCAAACTGGCCGCCAAGCTGGCCGGCCTGCCGAAGCCGAGCAACTGCCTATGATTACCGTCACGCCCCCGGAACACCCGTTCGCCCAGTTCGTCCGCATCCTCGGCAAAGGCAAGCGCGGCGCGCGCAGCCTGACCCGCAAGGAGGCCCGCGAGGCCATGGGCATGCTGCTCGACGGCCAAGCCGAGGAAATCCAGCTCGGCGCCTTTCTGATGCTGTTGCGCCACAAGGAGGAAAGCGCCGAGGAGCTGGCCGGCTTCACCGAGGCCGTCCGCACCCGCCTGCAACCGCCGACGAGCCTCGCGGTGGATCTGGATTGGCCGAGCTACGCCGGCAAGAAGCGCCACCTGCCCTGGTATCTGCTAGCGGTGAAATGCCTAGCGCAGAACGGCGTGCGCATCCTCATGCACGGCGGCGGCGCGCATACCGCCGGGCGCCTCTACAGCGAGGAACTGCTCAGCCTTCTGGACATTCCCCTGTGCCAAGACTGGGCGGCGGTCGAGCAGGCGCTGCAGACGCGCAACCTGGCGTTCATCCCCCTCGGCGCCTGGATGCCGCGCCTGCAGCGGATGATCGAGCTGCGCAACACCCTCGGCCTGCGTTCGCCGATCCACTCCCTGGCGCGCATGCTCAACCCACTCGGTGCGCGCTGCAGCCTGCAGAGCATCTTCCATCCCGGCTACCAGGCCATCCACCGCGAAGGCAGCCGCCTGCTCGGCGATACCGCCGTGGTGATCAAGGGCGACGGCGGCGAAATCGAGATCAATCCGGATGCCGTCAGCCATCTGTACGGCACCGCCGGGGGCGAGAGCTGGGACGAGGAATGGCCGCCCATGGCCGCCCAGCGCCACGTCAAGCCCGAACGCCTCGATCCGGCGCAGCTGCAAGCCTTCTGGCACGGCGAGAACGAAGACGCCTACGGCCGCCTGGCCGTGCTGGGAACCATGGCTCTGGCCCTGCGCGCCCTCGGTACGCCCCGCGAGGAGGCCCTGGCCCAGGCGCAGCGCTACTGGGATGCCCGCGACCGCTCCGAGTGACAGATAAAGGCCGCCGGCCGAGCCCGAAAACGGGGGCTCAGTCGGCATTCTGCCGGTCCTCGAACCAGGCCAGCTTGGCGCGCAGCTGCACCACCTCACCGACGATCAACAGGGTTGGCGCCGTCACCTTCGCTTGCGCGACCCGCTCCGGCAGTTCGGCCAGGGTGGAGACGATCACCCGCTGCTGGGGGGTGGTGCCCTGCTGGATCAGTGCCGCCGGGGTCGTCGCCGCGCGGCCATGCTCGATCAGTTTGGCGCAGATCACCGGCAGACCGACCAGCCCCATGTAGAACACCAGGGTCTGTGCTGGCGCCACCAGATCGGCCCAGGGCAGATCGAAGCTTCCATCCTTGAGGTGGCCGGTGACGAAACGCACCGACTGGGCGTGGTCGCGGTGAGTCAGCGGGATGCCTGAGTAGGCAGCGCAGCCGCTCGCCGCGGTGATCCCCGGCACCACCTGAAAGGGAATGCCGTGGGC
The DNA here is from genome assembly GCF_054779355.1 of Azotobacter armeniacus. Classification (NCBI taxonomy): domain Bacteria; kingdom Pseudomonadati; phylum Pseudomonadota; class Gammaproteobacteria; order Pseudomonadales; family Pseudomonadaceae; genus Azotobacter; species Azotobacter armeniacus. The sequence goes on along the minus strand of NZ_BAAGYK010000036.1, from coordinate 27,174 downwards.
AGCCAGCTCCTCGATCTCCTCGCCGCCACGGCCGAAGATGAAAGGATCGCCACCCTTCAGGCGCAGCACCCGCTTGCCCTCGCCAGCCAGCTTTACCAGCAGCCGGTTGATCTGCTCCTGCGGCAGGCTATGCTCGGCGCGGCGCTTGCCGACATAGATGCGCTCGGCATCGCGCCGGCACAGCTCGATGATCGCCGGGGCCACCAGGCGGTCGTAGAGCACCACATCGGCCTGCTGCATCAGCCGCAGGGCGCGGAAGGTCAGCAGGTCCGGATCACCAGGCCCGGCGCCGACCAGATAGACCTCGCCGAGGGCCCTGGGCGTCGCACCGCCGAGCTTCGCATCGAGCAACCGCTCGGCCTCGCCCCCCTGCCCGGCCAGCAGCCGCTCGGCGATCGGCCCCTGGAACACCTCCTCCCAAAACACCCGGCGTTGCTGCACGTCGGGCAGCAGGCGCTTGACCTGCTCGCGGAACTTCTTCGCCAGCCCGGCCAGTTGGCCGTAGCTGGCCGGGATCCAGGTTTCGATCCGTGCCCGCATCAGCCGCGCCAGCACCGGCGCGTCGCCGCCGCTGGATACCGCGACGAGCAGCGGAGAACGGTCGACGATGGCCGGGAAGATCACGCTGCACAGGGCTGGCGCGTCCACCACGTTGACCGGCACGCCGCGCCCGTGGGCATCACGGGATACCCGGCCGTTCAGCGCCTGGTCGTCGGTGGCGGCGATGGCCAGCACGCAGCCGTCCAGGTCCTCTTCCGCGTAGCCCCGCACCAGGCAGTGTCCGCCACCCTGCAGCACCAGCTCGGCGAGCGCCGCCTCGATCTGCGGCGCCACGACCCGCAGCACGGCACCGGCGTCGGCGAGCAGACGCGCCTTGCGCAGGGCGATCTCGCCGCCGCCTACCAGCAGCACGCTGCGGCCCTTGAGGTTGTGAAACAGCGGAAGATAGTCCATGGATCGACTCTCGACGGATGAAACAAAACGGGATGGCCCTAGCCACCCCGCATTCAGTGCCGCTCGGCTCGGCCTAGAGCAATGAAATGAAATACCTGATCACCCCTGCAGCAGCCTTGGGCACGATGGCTTTCGGCTCCCTCGCCCCGCCGGGGAGAGGGCTGGGGAGAGGGAGGCAAGCATCTCGGCCAACTTCCCTCCCCCCCGCCCCTCTCCCAAGCATGGGAGAGGGGCGGAATCAGTGCATGCCGTTCGCCCCAAAAGGTGAGCGAGAGTATGTGAAAATGTACTAGCCGATGACCTCGATGCCGCCCATGTAGGGCTTGAGCACCTCGGGCACGCGGATCGAGCCGTCGGCCTGCTGGTAGTTTTCCAGAACCGCCACCAGGGTGCGGCCGACCGCCAGACCGGAACCATTGAGAGTATGCACCAGCTCCGGCTTGCCGGTTTCCGGGTTGCGCCAGCGCGCCTGCATGCGTCGCGCCTGGAAGTCGCCGCAGTTGGAGCAGGAGGAGATCTCCCGGTACTTGTCCTGGCTCGGTACCCAGACTTCCAGGTCGTAGGTCTTGGTCGCGCCGAAGCCCATGTCGCCGGTACACAGGGCCAGCACCCGGTACGGCAGTTCGAGCCGCTGCAGCACCCTCTCGGCGTTGCCGGTCAGCTCCTCCAGCGCCTCGTAGGAGCTGGCTGGATCGACGATCTGCACCATCTCCACCTTGTCGAACTGGTGCTGGCGGATCATGCCGCGAGTGTCGCGACCGGAGGCGCCCGCCTCGCTGCGAAAACACGGGGTGTGGGCAACAAACTTCAGCGGCAACTGTTTGGCGTCGAGGATCTCGCCGGAAACGATGTTGGTCAACGATACCTCGGCGGTGGGGATCAGGTAGAAGTCGGCCTCGCCCTCGCGGCTGATCTTGAACAGGTCCTCCTCGAACTTCGGCAGCTGGCCGGTGCCCTGCAGAGCCGGGGCCTGCACCAAGTAGGGGGTATAGGCCTCCTCGTAGCCGTGCTCGCCGGTGTGCAGGTCGAGCATGAACTGCGCCAGGGCCCGGTGCAGACGGGCGATGGGGCCGCGCATCAGGGCGAAGCGAGCGCCGGAGAGCTTGGCGGCGGTCTCGAAGTCCAGCCAGCCGTGACGCTCGCCGAGGGCGACATGGTCCTTGATCTCGAAGTCGAAGGCGCGCGGGGTGCCCCAGCGGCGCACTTCCACGTTCCCCTCCTCGTCGGCACCGACCGGCACCGATTCGTGAGGCAGGTTGGGGATGCTCAGCAGCAGACTGTCCAGTTCGGCCTGGATGGCTTCCAGCTCGCGCTTGCCGGCTTCCAGGTCGCTACCCATGCGGTCGACTTCGGCCAGCAGCGGGGCGATGTCCTCGCTGCGCGACTTGGCCTGGCCGATGGCCTTGGAGCGGGCGTTGCGCTCGGCCTGCAGCTGTTCGGTGCGGGTCTGTACGGCCTTGCGCTGGGCTTCGAGGCTCTCGAAACGTGCCACGTCTAGTTGGAAGCCACGGGTTGCCAGGCGGTCCGCAATCTCCTGCAGTTGGGTACGAACCAGTTTGGAGTCGAGCATGGGATGTTCTCGTCTATCGATCAGAGCTTGGTGAGTGTCAGGCCGGCCCAGGTGGCAAGCAGACCGCCCAGCACGCTGAGCGCCAGGTAGCCGAAGGCCAGCGATGCCTGGCCGCTTTCCAGCAGGCGTAGCGTGTCGAGGGAAAAGGATGAAAAGGTGGTCAGGCCGCCGAGAAAGCCGACGATCACACCGGCCCGCAGCGCCAGCGGCACTTCGGGGCGCAGGAGGAACTGGCCATAGAGATAGCCGATCAGCAGGCAGCCGACAATGTTCACTGCCAGAGTGGCCAGGTAGAAGTGCTGCGGCCAGTGCGCGGACACCCAGTTGCTGGCGGCGAAGCGCAGCAGGCAGCCGAACGCGCCCCCCGCCGCCACCGCCAGGGTCACACCGATCATGGTTTTCTCCTCTGCCACAGGCTGGCCGCATCCAGCGCCGCCAGGTGGGCCAGTTTCTCGCGGATCTTCAGCTCCAGGCCGCGCGGCACCGGCTGATAGTAACGGCGCGGCTCGAGGCTTTCAGGGAAGTAATCCTCGCCGGCGGCGTAGGCGTCCGGCTCGTCATGGGCGTAGCGGTATTCCTCACCGTAGCCGAGCTCTTTCATCAGCCGGGTTGGCGCGTTGCGCAGGTGCAGCGGCACTTCCAGCGAACCCTGCTGCGCGGCATCGCGCATCGCTGCCTTGAAGGCGGTATAGACGGCGTTGCTTTTTGGCGCACAGGCGAGATAGACGATGGCCTGGGCCACCGCCAGCTCGCCCTCGGGACTACCCAGGCGCTCCTGCACATCCCAGGCGGCCAGGCACAGGGGCAGCGCCCGCGGGTCGGCATTGCCGATGTCCTCGCTGGCCATGCGCACCACGCGGCGGGCGATGTACAGCGGATCACAGCCGCCGTCGAGCATCCGCGCGAACCAGTAAAGCGCGGCGTCGGGGTTCGAGCCACGCACCGATTTATGCAAGGCGGAGATCTGGTCATAGAAGGCCTCGCCGCCCTTGTCGAAGCGCCGGCGGCTGTCGCCCAGCAGATTGACAAGCAGCTTGACACCGATCGCCTCGCCGTCCTCGACCAGGTCGGCGGCATTCTCCAACAGGTTGAGCAGGCGCCGACCGTCGCCGTCGGCCGCCGCCAACAGCATTTGCAGGCTTTCCTCCAGCAGACTCAGGTGGCGCTTGCCAAGCCCGCGCTCCTCGCCCAGGGCACGCTCGGCCAGCCGGCGCAGAGCTGCCTCGTCCAGGCTCTTCAGCACGTAGACGCGGGCCCGCGAGAGCAACGCGTTATTCAGCTCGAACGAAGGGTTCTCGGTGGTGGCGCCGATGAAGACCAGGGTGCCGTCTTCCACATAGGGCAGGAAGGCGTCCTGCTGGGACTTGTTGAAACGGTGTACTTCGTCGACAAAGAGGATGGTTCGCCGGCCGTACTGGGCTGCCTGCTGCCGGGCGACCTCGACCGCTTGGCGAATCTCCCGAACCCCGGCGAGCACCGCGGAAAGTGTCTCGAAATGGGCGTCGGATACCTTCGCCAGCAACCGCGCCAGGGTGGTCTTGCCAACCCCCGGGGGGCCCCAGAAGATCATCGAGTGCAGAGCGCCCTGCTCCAGCGCCTCGCGCAGTGGCTTGCCGCGAGCCAGCAGATGCTCCTGGCCGACGTACTCGTCCAGGCTGGCCGGGCGCAGGCGCGCGGCTAGGGGCTGGGCGATGGGGTCGGCGTGAAACAGGTCCATGGGCTTTGCCGGATCACTCCTGGATGACATCGGTGCCTTCCGGCACCTTGAAATTGAACTGCGCGGGATCGATCGACTGGTTCATCTTCACCCCGAAGAACAAGATGTTGGTGCGCTGGCCAACGCCGTCGATCAGTTGCATGTCATTGATCACGCCATTGCGGAAGGACAGGCGCAGGTTGTCGAACAGGGTGTCCTTGGACTTCGGCTTGAGAATGAAGTCCACCACGCCGCCTGCCTCCTTGTGGCTAATCTCGAAGCTCTCGCCGATCTTCGACACATCGCCGGAGAGCAGCAGCGCCGGAGTGTGGGTCAGGCGCTGGTCGAGGCTGCGGATGGTCACCTGCTCCAGGTCCGGATCGTACAGCCAGACCGTGGCGCCGTTGGACACCAGGAGTTGCTCCAACGGCGCGTCGGTGTGCCAACGGAACAGCCCCGGGCGCCTCAGCGCCATCTCGCCCGAGGTCTCCTGCAGCTGGGTGCCGGAGCCGTCGAGGGTGAGCTGAGAGAAGCGCGCGGTCAGGGTCTGCGCCTGGTCGAGCAACTGGGTCAGACGCTGGATCGAGCGCTCGTCGGCCTGCGCCGGCAGGAGGACGAGGGTGAGAGCGGACAGCAACAGCATGCGGAAAAGGCGCATGACAATCCTCATGGGAGCGTTGGGAAATCAGTCGCGAACCGGCGCGGGAGCGATTACTTCCCGTGAACCGTTGGTATTCATCGAGGACACCACACCCGCCATCTCCATGGCTTCGATCATCCGTGCCGCGCGGTTATAGCCGATTTTCAATTTGCGCTGTACAGCGGAAATCGAAGCACGGCGGCTTTCCGTCACGAAGCGCACGGCCTCGTCGTACAGTGGATCCTCCTCGCTGCCTTCGCCGTCGCCACCACCCTCGAAGCCACCGCCAGCCTCCTCGGCGCCGGAGAGGATGTCCTCGACGTAGTCCGGCGCGCCGCGCTGCTTCCAGGCCTCAACGACGCGGTGCACCTCGTCGTCGGAGACGAAGGCGCCGTGCACGCGAATGGGCAGGCCGGTACCGGGCGGAAGGTAGAGCATGTCGCCGTGGCCGAGCAGCTGCTCGGCGCCGCCCTGGTCGAGGATGGTGCGCGAGTCGATCTTGCTGGACACCTGGAAGGCCATCCGCGTCGGGATGTTCGCCTTGATCAGGCCGGTGATCACGTCCACAGAAGGACGCTGGGTCGCCAGGATCAGGTGAATGCCGGCAGCACGAGCCTTCTGGGCAATACGCGCGATCAGTTCCTCGACCTTCTTGCCGACGATCATCATCATGTCGGCGAACTCGTCGACCACCACCACAATGGTCGGCAGCGGCTGCAGCAGCGGCGGCTCGTCATCCATGCTCTCGCGCCGGTACAGGGGATCGCCGAGCGGCATGCCGGCTTCCTCGGCATCCTTCACCTTGCGGTTGAAGCCGGCCAGGTTGCGCACGCCCATGGCCGCCATCAGCTTGTAGCGGCGCTCCATCTCGGCCACGCTCCAGCGCAGGGCGTTGGCCGCTTCCTTCATGTCGGTCACCACTGGGCAGAGCAGATGGGGAATGCCCTCGTAGATCGACAGCTCGAGCATTTTCGGGTCGATCATGATCAGGCGCGCCTGTTCGGGCGTCGACTTGAAGAGGATCGACAGGATCATGGCGTTGACCCCCACCGACTTGCCGGAGCCGGTGGTGCCGGCCACCAGCAGGTGCGGCATCTTCGCCAGGTCGGCGATGACCGGCTTGCCGCCGATGTCGTGGCCGAGCGCCAGGGTGACCGGCGATTTGGCGTCCTCGTATTCGGTGGACTCCAGCACCTCGGAGAAGCGGACGATCTGCCGGTCCTCGTTGGGCACCTCGATGCCCACTGTGGTCCTGCCGGGAATGACCTCGACCACGCGCACGCTGATCATCGCCATCGAGCGCGCCAGATCCTTGGCCAGGTTGGAAATCCGGCTGACCTTAACGCCCGGTGCCGGCTGGATCTCGAAGCGGGTGATCACCGGGCCGGGATGCACGGACTCGACGGTCACCTCGACTCCGAACTCCTTGAGCTTGATCTCGAGCAGGCGCGACAGCGCTTCGAGCGACTCGGGTGAATAGTTTTGGGACTTCCTCTCGGGCGCATCCAGCAGGGAAAGCGGCGGCAGGGTGCCCTCCAGGGCACTGTCGACGAACGAAGCGGGCCTGTCCCTCATCACGGGCATGGGCACGGGTTGCGGCCTGGGCTCCATGGCCAGGGACTCCGACAGCGGAGTAATGACCGGTGCCGGTCGCCGCTCCGGCTTGACCACAGGCCTGGCCGGTAGCGGGTCCGGTTCGGTGCGCGACAGGGGCTGGGCTGCTGGCGGCTCGGGCTCGTCGAAATCCTGGAAACTGACCGGCAGCGCCTCCTCGGATGGGTCGCGACCCTGGAAGCTCAGTGACAGGTCGTCGAATCCGCCGAAATCCTCGGACCAGGCCCTAACCTCCTCGGGTTCGTTGCGGCTCTGGGGCTTGGCGGTTGCGAGTTTGGGCTCGATACGGGCCTTGGGTGTTGCCAGTTCGGGCTCAATGCGCGGCTTGCGCGGTAAGGAAGATTCGGGCGGACGCTGGAACCTGGCCGGAACATCCGCGGCTGCGCTGCGGCGTTGGGGACTGGGCTTGGCCGACTCGGCCTGTACGGCAGCCAGCGGCTCGGCGAGCCGCGGTTCGAGGGCGCGGGACGGCTCGCCCCGTGCCTCGTCGACCTTGCGGGACTTGGCCGGCCTCTCCGGCTCGCGCAACTGGGCGACCAGTCGCCTGCGCTCGGCCAGGGCGCCCCACCAGCGGCCGATGGCGCCCTGTACCAGCTCAAACAGATCGAGAGTGATCTTCCCGGTCAGATCCATGACTCTGAACCAGGACAGATCGGCGAACACGGTCAACCCGAAGAGGAACAGCGCAAGAAAGATCAGCGTGCTGCCCTGCACGTTGAGTACATCCAGGGCGAGCTTGCCCAGAACCTCGCCCAGGGCACCACCCGCCGAGGCCGGCAGCCCGGAGGCCGAATGGAAATGGATGTAAGCCAGCGCGGAGCCCGCCGGAACCAGGATCGCCAGACCGGTCAGGCGCCAGGAGAACAGCCAGCCGCTCCATGGCCAGGGGTCATGACGCGCCATGAACGCCTGGGCCGTCTTGATCACCATCAGCAAGGGAAAGAGATAGGCGAAATAGCCCAGAGCCATGAACAGGATATCGGCGAACCAGGCCCCTGCCCGGCCAGCGGCATTCTGCACCTGCACCACACTGCTGCTGTGACTCCAACCCGGGTCGGAAGGATCATAGGTCAACAGTGCCATCCAGAGGTACAGGCACAGGGCACTCAGGGCGATCAGGGCACCTTCCTTGAGGCGGGAGCTCAACTGTTGCTGCCACGCCGGAAGCCGTACTTTAGTAGAGGAATTCTTCAAAACGCTTCTTTTCCTGCGCCAACGGCGCGTTCCATCTATATAGGTTACGTATCGGTCGAGAGCCAAGAGTGCGGCAACGACGGCTGAGTTCAGGCTGATCCGTAGGCCCAACCATGCAGTGTTGAAACCAGGCTTAGACTACTCATTTATAATGAGCAAATTCCACGTCTTCGGCCGAATTTCGCCTTTCCCGTCTCATCCTGCCTTTGTCCCCCTACGGGGACGTCAGCTCGTTTGGCGATCCCCACGAGGAAACGGCGAGGCCGGCTCTTTGAGCGCCTCCATTGTACGGTTTTACCTATCCGATGCCAGGCAGAGAGCCTGCCGGGACAATCGCATGAATAACTTTCTCCCATTCATGGGAGAGGGGGCTGGGGAGAGGGCAAATGAGCAGCAATGGCCTGTTTTCCCTCTCCCCAGCCCCTCTCCCGCACGCGGGAGAGGGAGTGAACGGCTGCACCTGCCCCTTACATGCGATTGCCCTGGAGAGCCTGCCCCCTTTTTGCCGACCTCTCATACTTCGGTGTAGCATAGTCGACACTCATTGCCATGCTGCTCCATTGGACCATGCATTTTCTTTTGTGACAAAGGCTTACGGGGACTTTTTATGAATGATGTCAAGCATTCGCGGCTGATCATCCTGGGCTCCGGCCCAGCCGGCTACACCGCCGCCGTCTATGCTGCGCGCGCTAATCTGAAGCCCCTGCTGATCACCGGCATCCAGCCTGGCGGCCAACTGACCACTACTACCGAAGTGGACAATTGGCCCGGCGACGTTGAAGGCCTGACCGGTCCCGCCCTGATGGAGCGCATGCAGAAACACGCCGAGCGCTTCGATACCGAGATTGCCTACGACCACATCCACACCGTCAAGTTGCAGCAGCACCCCTTCACCCTGATCGGCGACAGCGCGACCTACACCTGCGACGCGCTGATCATCGCCACCGGAGCTTCCGCCCAGTACCTCGGCCTGCCTTCGGAAGAAGCCTTCTCCGGCAAGGGCGTTTCCGCCTGTGCCACCTGTGATGGTTTCTTCTATCGCAATCAGGTGGTCTGCGTGATTGGCGGCGGCAATACCGCGGTGGAGGAAGCATTGTATCTGTCGAACATTGCCAAGGAGGTGCACCTGATTCATCGTCGCGACAAGCTGCGCGCCGAAAAGATTCTCCAGAACAAGCTCTTCGAAAAGGCACAAAACGGCAATATCCGCCTGCACTGGAACCAGACCCTGGATGAGGTGCTTGGCGACGCCTCCGGAGTGACTGGTGTGCGCCTGAAGGACACCCTGAATGGCACCACCGAAACGCTGCCTTTGACCGGCGTCTTCATCGCTATCGGCCATAAGCCCAACACCGAGCTCTTCCAAGGCCAGCTCGAGATGCACAACGGCTACCTGTCGATCAAGGGCGGCAGCGCGGGCGATGCCACCGCCACCAGCATCAAAGGCGTTTTCGCTGCCGGCGATGTGGCCGACCATGTCTACCGCCAGGCCATTACCTCGGCCGGTGCCGGCTGCATGGCCGCCCTGGATGCCGAGCGCTATCTGGACAACTGACCCCCCTGGCGGGCTCCGGCCCGCCCTCCCCCATTCACACTGCGGCGTCAACATGCTGACCTGTTTGCAACGCGACAGCCTGAGCTTCCCCCCTCTGGAGAGAGCCTTGTGCGATCCCAATGGCCTTCTGGCCGTCGGAGGCGATCTCTCCGCCGAACGCCTGATCCAGGCCTATCGGCACGGCTGCTTCCCTTGGTATCAGGCAGGACAGCCAATTCTTTGGTGGGCACCGGATCCACGCACTGTGTTGCTCCCCCATGAACTGCACGTTTCCCGCAGCCTGCGCAAAACCCTCCGCCAAGGCCTCTTCCAGGTCACCTTCGATCGCAATTTTCCTGCAGTGATCCACGCCTGCGCCGGCCCTCGCGATTATGCCGACGGCACCTGGATAACGCCGGAAATGCAGGACGCCTATCAGGAACTACATCGCCGCGGCGTCGCCCACTCGGTCGAGGTCTGGCAGAACGGCACACTTGTCGGCGGGCTCTACGGCTTGGCGATCGGTCAACTATTCTTTGGCGAATCCATGTTCAGCCATGCCGACAACGCCTCCAAGGTCGGCTTTGCGACACTGGTGAAACGACTCGAGCAATGGGGCTTCGTGCTGATCGACTGCCAGATGCCCACCCAGCACCTGCAAAACCTCGGCGCTCGCAGCATTCCTCGCAGCGAGTTCTCCGACTACCTGCAGCGTCATCTGGACCAGCCGAGCACGGCTGACTGGGTTGCCTAGTAGAGGTTCACAGCCTGGCATACACTTGCTGAGTGCCGCTGAACAATCACGGCCTGCTAAGAGCTTTCCGGGGGTTGACCATGACCGAGCTGGCTCGTCTCAAGTTCTACGCCACTCAACCGCACGCCTGCAGCTACCTGCCCAACGAGCAGGCGACGACTCTGTTCCTCGATCCCAGCCAACCAATGGACATGCGCGTCTATGCGGAACTCTCCGAGCTCGGCTTCCGGCGCAGCGGTGACCACCTTTATCGCCCTCACTGCCAAGGCTGCAATGCCTGCATCCCGGCCCGCATCCCTGCCACGAGCTTTTTACCGAATCGCCAGCAGAGGCGTATCCTGAAACGCAATGCAGACATCTCAGTGCAAGCCGTACGCCCCAGCTTCAACGAAGAGTATTACAAGCTATACGCACGCTATATCGAACAGCGCCATGCCGATGGTGACATGCACCCCCCCAGCCGGGACCAGTTCTGCACATTCCTGGTCCGCGATCTGCCCTTCTCCCGCTTCTATGAGTTCCGTCTGTCCGGACGCCTGCTGGCCGTCGCCGTGACCGACGCGCTCCCCAATGGCCTGTCGGCAGTCTATACCTTCTACGACCCAGACGAAGAACGACGCAGCCTCGGCCGCTATGCCATTCTCTGGCAAATTGGCGAAGCTGCGCGTCTCGGCCTACAGGCAGTGTATCTAGGCTACTGGATCAAGAATTGCCGAAAGATGAGCTACAAGACCCAATATCGCCCAATCGAATTGCTGGTGAATCATCGCTGGCTCACTTTAACTTGATAGCCCTTGGCGTCAACAGCCATTTTCAGGCACAATGCACGCCGTTTTGCTCGGCGTGCCAGCTACGTTGGGCCATTCATTGCATACCGAGGGCTTTATTGAATGTCGAAAGAAGACAGCTTCGAAATGGAAGGTACTGTCGTCGACACCCTGCCCAACACCATGTTCCGCGTGGAGTTGGAAAATGGGCATGTCGTTACCGCGCACATTTCCGGCAAGATGCGCAAGAATTACATCCGCATCCTCACCGGCGACAAGGTGCGCGTTGAACTGACTCCTTACGACCTGAGCAAAGGTCGCATCACCTATCGCGCCCGCTGAAACGGATCCAATGAAAAACGCCCGGCTATGCCGGGCGTTTTTCATTCTGGCAAACTTGTTGCTGGCGCACTCAAGCTACTTCGACAGCAGTCTCGAACTCGAAGGACAGCTCCTCATCCTTCAAATCGATATGCACCAGACCACCATGCTCGGCCAACTCGCCAAAAAGTATCTCCTCGGCCAAGGGACGCTTGATCTTATCCTGAATTAGACGAGCCATCGGCCGCGCGCCCATCTGCGCATCGTAGCCATGCTCCGCAAGCCAGCTACGTGCCTGCTCGGAAACATCCAACTGCACGCGCTTGTCCTCCAGCTGCGCCTGAAGCTCGGTAAGGAACTTGTCGACAATGCTCTTGATCACTTCATGACTCAGCCGCCCGAACTGGATGATGGTGTCCAAACGGTTGCGGAACTCGGGCGTGAAGCTCTTCTTGACCACTTCCATGGCATCGGAAGAATGATCCTGCAGGGTGAAGCCGATCGAGGCACGGGCCGCAGTCTCCGCGCCAGCATTGGTGGTCATGATGATGATAACGCTGCGGAAATCGGCCTTACGTCCGTTATTGTCGGTCAGCGTGCCATGATCCATGACCTGTAACAGCAGGTTGAATACCTCTGGATGCGCTTTCTCGATTTCATCCAGTAACAATACACAGTGCGGCTGCTTGGTAATCGCCTCGGTGAGGAGACCTCCCTGGTCGAAGCCGACATATCCGGGAGGCGCACCGATCAAGCGCGAAACGGTGTGCCGCTCCATATATTCGGACATGTCGAAGCGCAGCAATTCCACGCCCAGAGCCTTGGCCAGCTGCCGAGCAGCCTCGGTCTTGCCCACACCTGTGGGACCTGCGAAGAGGAAGGAGCCGACCGGCTTGTCCGGCGATTTTAACCCGGCCCGCGACAGCTTGATCGCGGTCGCAAGCGAGTCGATAGCCGCATCCTGACCGAATACGGTCAACTTGAGATCACGCTCGAGGTTACGCAGTAACTCCTTGTCGGAGCTGGACACATGCTTGGGCGGGATGCGGGCGATCTTGGCAACGATGTCCTCGACCTGAGCCACATCGATAAGCTTGGCACGCATCTCCTCCGGCTGGAGACGCTGGAACGCTCCAGCCTCGTCAATAACGTCGATAGCCTTGTCCGGCATATGACGATCATTGATATAGCGGAAGGACAACTCTGCCGCAGCACGCAATGCCTCGTCGCTGTACTCGATGCCATGATGCTGCTCGAAGCGCGGCTTGAGGCCGCGAAGAATACCCACGGTATCCTCGACCGAGGGCTCAATTACGTCGACCTTCTGGAAACGCCGGGCCAGCGCCCGATCCTTTTCGAAGATGCCTCGGAACTCTTGGAAAGTGGTCGAGCCGATGCAGCGGATCTCGCCGGATGAAAGCAGCGGCTTGAGAAGGTTCGAAGCATCCATCACCCCACCAGAAGCAGCCCCGGCACCGATGATGGTATGAATTTCGTCAATGAACAGGATGGCATGAGGCTTCTTGCGCAGCTCGTTAAGTAACGCCTTGAAACGCTTTTCAAAATCGCCGCGATATTTGGTTCCAGCGAGTAGCGCGCCAAGATCGAGGGAGTACACGACACTGTGCGCCAAGAGATCCGGAACCTGGCTGTCGACGATGCGCTTTGCCAGACCTTCGGCAATAGCCGTCTTACCGACGCCCGCCTCGCCCACCAGCAAGGGATTGTTCTTGCGCCGCCGGGCCAAAATCTGCGCGACCCGTTCGACCTCGAATTCGCGCCCCACTAATGGATCGATCCGTCCCTGGCGAGCCAGCTCATTCAGATTGCTGGCATAGGCCTCCAAGGGATGGCCGGCAGCCGAAGACTCCCCGCCCTCTTCATCCTGCATTTCATGTTCGCCATCTGGATGGTCGCCATGCCCCGGCACCTTGGAAATACCATGGGCGATATAGTTCACCACGTCTATGCGAGCCACGCTCTGCTGCTTGAGCAGAAAGACGGCCTGGCTTTCCTGTTCGCTGAAAATGGCCACAAGCACGTTGGCTCCAGTCACTTCCCGCTTGCCGGAGCTCTGCACGTGGAAGACCGCACGTTGCAACACCCGCTGAAATCCAAGGGTTGGCTGGGTCTCGCGCTCTTCGTCATGCTGTGGAATCAGGGGGGTTGTGGAGTCGATGAACTCCTGCAAGTCATGCCGGAGCTTGTCAATATTCGCACCGCAGGCGCGCAGTACGGCAGCCGCGGCCTCGTTGTCCAGAAGCGCCAGCAAGAGATGCTCCACTGTCATGAACTCATGACGTTTTGCGCGAGCCTCCTTGAAGGCAAGATTGAGAGTGACTTCGAGCTCACGGTTCAACATAGCTTCACCTCATACCCAAGCGGTCGGCATTAACCGTCCTTCTCGATCTCACAGAGCAGCGGATGCTGGCATTCCCTTGCATATTGGTTGACCTGCATGGCCTTGGTTTCCGCAACGTCACGAGTGAACATCCCGCACACTGCCCGCCCTTCTGTATGGACAGTCAGCATGACCTTCGTTGCCAACTCGCGGTTAAGGTTGAAAAATTTCTCCAGCACTTCGACCACAAAATCCATCGGCGTGTAGTCATCGTTGAACATCACCACCTTGTACATGGGCGGCACCTTCAGCGCAGGCTTAGACTCCTGCACGACCAGCCCGTGAGAGTCGTCCTCGTACGGCTCGGGACGGTCTTGATTGAATGTTAGTCGAATCTCAGTGCTTGCGAACATGCTGGACAAGCTTCCGGTTGAACGAATACGGATACTAGAAAGATTTTGCCCCTTTGGGCAGCCAAGTGCAGCCCCACCTTGACTATCGGCCAAACAATGATAAAACAATGAGTACCCAAGAGGGTGTTTCAGGGGGCTCTTACATGTCCCGACCGTGGGGTCGAGCGTGGGTTTAGGGTCAAAATGGATGATACTCCAGTGACGGAGTCTTTGCAGAGGGATGTCGGCATGCTAAGCGGCAAGGTCAAGTGGTTCAATAACGCCAAGGGATACGGTTTCATAGTGGCAGATGGCCGCGACGAGGATCTGTTCGCCCATTACTCAGCTATTCAAATGGACGGCTACAAGACCTTGAAAGCCGGTCAGGCGGTGACTTTCGAACTGCTGCAAGGCCCGAAGGGCCTCCACGCAATCAATATAAGTCCCTGCCCGGCTCAGGCCGAGAATTCGGCTAAGCTCAGCCTGACACAGCCATCCATCACGGATACCGCCGGCACCCTGTAGAACGGACCGGATCCGCGCAGGGCCGGTTACCGACCGTCCCTCTCTGGCGCAGCCTGGAGCAGTCCGGTCACAGGGGCATGACTGCAGCTCAACAAGGAGCGATCAAGCCTCAACTCCTGCGTGAGCCAAACTGGCACCCTTTAGCTCTGCTCCCAGGAGTCTGTCGGACTTGAGTCGACGACGATCTGAAATCCGAGGGTATTATGGCGTGTTGCGCCACAACGGCCCGATTGTGGATACACAGAGAACAAATGCAGGAGCCCCCGGCGGGCTTGTGAGGGCGCCCGATCCACGGCATGCCCCTCATGTCCGGCGCAGCACCTGCATGCGCTTGATGTTCCAGTCCAGCGTCATCAGTCCCACTCGCCATGGATTGCTTGCAGCCCGCGCATGCTCATGTGCCCAAAGACCATAACCTGCTTGTTGATGCCGAACACCGATTCGACAGTTTGCTTGCGCGGGGAGTACAGTGCCCGGCCCGGCTGGCCAGCCGATGGGCCATTTTGCTCAACGGGTCATCGGCGTTCGGCTCGTGCCCATCGGCAGCGAAGCGTTTGGACACCGGCAAGTGATGCTATTCGCGCTTGAGTGCCCCCCCTTTTCAAGGTCTTTGAGTAGACCCCCTCGACAGTAGTCGATCAGGGGGGATAAGACGATTCGGGATGCAGTCCTGGCGCGGTTCGAGAAGCAGGCACCGGCCAGCGTCATGTCATGGCACGCCTGGCGTTGGAGCGGGCCATGCTGGTCGGCTGCTGCGAGCTCTGGTGCAGGGCAGCGCTGAACGTCTGAAGCCGATCGTTTCGGCCCAGGCAGCACACCCAGTCTGCCGGGCAGGCAACTGCGCATCGTCGACGGCAACCCTCTGCCCACCACGGAAAGCGCTTCAAGCCGGGGGCGCCTAGCCCGCTGCGCAGCCATCGCGGCGCGGCCCTGCCGGGCATTCGCTGCGGTCTACGATCCCGCTCTCGATCAGGTGACCGGCCTGGCGGCCTGCGAGGACACCCACGAAAGCGAGCGCACCGGCGTGCTGCCCCTGCTGGCCAGCGCGCAGCCGGGGCAACACCGGGCCGCGCAGGTCGCGCGGAGCACTGGCCCAGCCGGGATGAGGATTCGGCCAACGGACTGGCCCAGCGCCTGCTGGCGTTGGCCCAGTGCATCGCACCCCGACAGGTTGCCACCAGCAAACGCGGTCCCCAGGTGGACAAACCCAAGGGATGGGGCGATGGAGCCACGACCTCTGCTCATGTCTCCATCGCCCGCGTCATCACGGCCTCAAAAAACAAATGACCTTGGAAAGGGGGGGGTGAGAGATTACAGCCAAGTCTGGGCTTCAGCCCAGGCCTGGCCACTCAGCAGAATCCCTAAAATATATCAGGGAAACACGCCAGCTGACAGCCAGATAAAACCCGAAGCGCCACCAGTCTGTGAGTCACAGCCCCTGCCTGCAGAGCAGGCCTACACTCCGCCAGACTCATCAGGACAAGAAGCCCACGAATGCAAAAGATATGTCGTACTGATATACTCCGCGCAACTGAAAGGACATTGGATCCAGAGCCATTCTGGAATGAGCCACTCTAAAACCCAAGCAGCATACAGGCTTGAACCTGGTAACCGCCGCCCTTGGCAGATCACAGCCCGAGGCATCCGGAGCCTCTCCAGGAACCTCGACTTTACGCTCATTGATGCCTTTAGGCAGCTTCGCCTACCTTGCGCGCATCAAGAGTTTGTGCACTTGCAAATGTAGCAATACAGAGGGGTTAACGTAAAAAATGTCCACATCGAAGATCATCTATACGCTCACTGACGAAGCACCCGCACTGGCAACCTACTCTCTTCTTCCAATCGTTAAAGCGTTCACCGAGTCTTCAGGTATCGCCATTGAAACCCGCGATATCTCCCTTGCAGGCCGCCTCATCGCAACTTTTCCCGAATATCTGAGCGATAACCAGAAAATTTCCGACGATCTGGCCGAGCTGGGGAAACTGGCCACCACGCCGGAAGCCAACCTCATCAAGCTGCCCAACATCAGTGCCTCCGTACCGCAGCTCAAGGCTGCAATCAAGGAGCTGCAGCAGCAAGGCTACAAGCTGCCGGACTATCCCGAAGAGCCCAAGAGCGACACGGAAAAAGACGTCAAAGCCCGTTACGACAAGATCAAGGGCAGTGCCGTGAATCCTGTCCTGCGTGAAGGCAACTCCGACCGACGCGCCCCTCTCTCCGTCAAGAACTATGCCAGAAAGCACCCCCACAAGATGGGCGCATGGAGTGCAGACTCCAAGTCGCATGTTGCCCACATGAACAGCGGCGATTTCTACGGCAGCGAGAAAGCTGCCCTGCTCGACACTGCTGGCAGCGTGAAAATCGAGCTGATCGCCAAAGACGGCAGCAGCACTGTCCTGAAAGCAAAAACCACCGTTCAGGCCGGTGAAATCATCGACTCTTCGGTAATGAGCAAGAACGCTCTGCGCAGCTTCATTGCCGCCGAAATCGAAGATGCGAAAAATAAAGGCGTACTGCTGTCCATACACCTGAAAGCCACCATGATGAAGGTGTCCGACCCCATCATGTTTGGCCAGATCGTGTCCGAATTCTACAAGGATGCCTTGACCAAGCATGCCGACGTACTGAAGCAGATCGGCTTCGATGTCAACAACGGCATCGGCGATCTCTACGCCCGGATCAAGACCCTTCCCGCCGAGAAGCAGGCCGAGATCAAGGCCGACATCCAGGCGGTTTACGCCCAACGTCCGCAACTGGCGATGGTGAATTCCGACAAGGGCATCACCAACCTGCATGTGCCGAGCGACGTCATCGTGGATGCCTCAATGCCGGCCATGATTCGTGACTCCGGCAAGATGTGGGGCACTGACGGCAAACTGCACGACACCAAGGCCGTCATCCCCGACCGCTGCTACGCCGGCGTGTATCAAGTCGTCATCGAGGACTGCAAACAGCATGGCGCCTTCGACCCCACCACCATGGGCAGCGTCCCCAACGTCGGCCTGATGGCTCAGAAGGCCGAGGAATACGGCTCCCACGACAAAACCTTTCAAATTTCGGCAGACGGCGTGGTACGCGTGAGCGATGCCGATGGCAAGGTACTGATGGAGCAAAACGTCGAAGCCGGCGATATCTGGCGTATGTGCCAGGTAAAGGATGCTCCGATTCAGGACTGGGTCAAGCTGGCCGTCAACCGCGCCCGTGCCACTGGTGCCCCGGCGGTGTTCTGGCTGGATCCCGCCCGTGCCCACGACGCCCAGGTGATCGCCAAGGTCGAGTGTTATCTGAAGGATCACGACACCAGTGGCCTCGACATCCGCATCATGTCTCCGGTCGAGGCAACTCGCTTCTCTCTGGCCCGCATCCGCGAAGGCAAGGACACCATTTCCGTCACCGGCAACGTCCTGCGTGACTACCTGACCGACCTGTTCCCGATCATGGAACTGGGCACCAGCGCCAAGATGCTGTCGATCGTCCCGCTGATGAGTGGTGGTGGCCTGTTCGAAACCGGCGCAGGCGGCTCGGCTCCCAAGCATGTCCAGCAGTTCCTCGAGGAAGGCTACCTGCGCTGGGATTCGCTCGGTGAGTTCCTGGCCCTTGCCGCATCGCTGGAACACCTGGGCACTGCGTACAAGAATCCCAAGGCACTGGTTCTGGCAAAAACCCTGGACCAAGCTACCGGCAAGATCCTCGACAACAACAAGTCGCCATCGCGCAAGGTTGGCGAGATCGATAACCGCGGCAGCCACTTCTACCTGGCACTCTACTGGGCCCAGGCTCTGGCAGCTCAAACCGAGGACAAGGAACTGCAGGCGCAGTTCAGCGGCCTCGCCAAGACCTTGACCGACAACGAAGCCAAGATCGTTGCCGAGCTGGCTGCAGCCCAGGGCAAGCCCATGGACATCGCTGGTTACTATCACCCGAACACCGAATTGACCAGCAAGGCCATGCGCCCGAGCGCAACCCTCAATGCGGCTCTGGCGGCACTTGCATAAAGCGCCACGCCCAGCGCATGAGGGGCGACTCACCTCGCCTTTGGCTTGACAAGAGCCCCGGCTGCAAAGCCGGGGTTTTTTACAGCCTCCTTGCGAGATATCTCAGTGCAACCCAATCGAAGTCAGCCCAGTTCCAAGGCAAACTTCTTCGACAAGCCGGCACCGTCCGACTCGAACGCAACTTCGGCAAGGAAGTCTCCATCATGCATGCCCGGAAACAGACCTGCCGCATATAATACGCAGCCATCTGCAAGCACCCGGACGGATTTTATGAATTGGCAGGCCCAGGTCACCGTCGCCACGGTAGTGGAAGAAAACGGTCTCTTCCTCCTGGTAGAAGAGCTGCAGGATGATCGGACAGTCCTCAATCAGCCTGCCGGACATCTCGAGGCCAAC
This sequence comes from Azotobacter armeniacus, assembly GCF_054779355.1. Lineage (NCBI taxonomy): Bacteria > Pseudomonadati > Pseudomonadota > Gammaproteobacteria > Pseudomonadales > Pseudomonadaceae > Azotobacter > Azotobacter armeniacus. Next base: position 8,481 of record NZ_BAAGYK010000036.1, on the reverse strand, counting down.
GAGACTCTGCTCGAAGCTGCTCTACGGGAAACCTTGGAGGAAACCGGCTGGCAGGTAGAACTCACAGCCGTGATCGGCATTTACCTCTATACGGCGCCCAACGGCGTGACCTATCAGCGCGTCTGCTTTGCCGCCCATCCGCTGCGAGCGGTCACCGGCTACCAGCTTGACGAGGGAATCATCGCTCCCCGCTGGCTGAGCCGGGAGGAACTACTTGCACAACAGGAATGCTGGCGCAGCCCACTTGTACTGCGTTGCATCGACGACTACCTGGCCGGGGAACGCTTCCCGCTAAGCCTCATTCGCTGAACAAGCCGCGCCTTCGCAGACAGGCCCAGGACCCTGATAGAATTCCCCTTTTCAGAACCCCCACTCCAAATAATTATGCAAGATCCTGCCCATACTCGCGTGATCGTCGGCATGTCCGGCGGCGTGGACTCCTCCGTTTCCGCCCTCCTGCTTCTGCAACAGGGGTATCAGGTGGAAGGTCTATTCATGAAGAACTGGGAGGAGGACGACGGCACCGAACAATGCACGGCCAAGAAAGATCTCGCGGATGCTCAGGCCGTCTGCGACAGGATTGGCATCAAGCTGCACACCGCCAACTTCGCCGCCGAATACTGGGACAACGTGTTCGAGTACTTCCTTGCCGAATACAAGGCCGGGCGCACGCCGAATCCGGACATCCTGTGCAACCGTGAGATCAAGTTCAAGGCTTTCCTCGACTATGCGCTGTTATTGGGCGCCGATATGATTGCTACCGGCCACTATGTGCGTCGCCGTGATACCGATGGCCGAACCGAATTGCTCAAGGGACTAGACCCGAACAAGGACCAGAGCTATTTCCTGCATGCTGTGGGCGGCGAACAGATCGCCAGATCGCTGTTCCCGGTCGGTGAGCTGGAGAAGCCGGCCGTGCGCGCCATCGCCGAACTGCACGGTCTGGCCACGGCCAGAAAGAAAGACTCCACCGGCATCTGCTTCATTGGTGAACGCCGTTTCAGCGATTTCCTCAAACAGTATCTGCCAGCCCAACCGGGTCTCATCGAGACCACCGCTGGCGAGGTCATCGGCCAGCACCACGGCCTGATGTACCACACCATCGGCCAGCGCCAGGGGTTGGGTATCGGCGGGATGAAGGATGCTGCCGACGAGCCTTGGTATGTTCTGGCCAAGGATCTGGTCCGCAACGTACTGGTCGTCGGCCAGGGCAACCAGCACCCCTGGCTGTTCTCCCGTGCCCTGCTCGCTTCGGAGATGTTCTGGGTGAATCCGCTCGACTTCCCACTGCCGCAGCGCCTGGCTGCCAAGGTTCGCTATCGACAGAGCGATCAGGCCTGTACCCTGGAAAAGACCACCGAGGGCTTCCGAATCGTGTTCGACGAACCTCAGCGAGCTGTGACTCCAGGCCAATCCGTGGTGCTCTATGATGGCGAGATCTGCCTAGGCGGCGGAGTCATCGAGAGCGCCGCACCATGGAATAGCGAGGGCAGGCAGCCATGACCCCCAGACAGGAACAACTGGTTGCTCTCGGCGGTATATTCGAATCGGCCTGTCTGGTCGACAGGATCGCCAAGACCGGACAGGTCGGCGAAGCCGACCTTGCCTGCATGCTCGGCAGTCTGCTGGTACGCAACCCGAAGAACACGCTGGAAGTGTTCGGCGGCGATGACCTCAATCTGCGCGACGGCTACCGCGCCTTGGCCAGCGCACTCGAGCGCAAGCCGGAGAGCTTGCAGCGCGAGCCCCTGCGCTACTCGCTCGCGCTGGTCGCTCTAGAACGGCAACTGGACAAGCACGATGACATGTTGCAACTCATGGGCCAGCGACTGGACCAGATCCAGCTGCAGGTCCAGCACCTGAGCCTGGTCCACGAGAACGTAATAGCCGCCTTCGCCTCCCTGTACGAAGACACACTGAGCACCTTCCGTCAGCGTATCCAGGTGCACGGCGAGATGCGCCACCTGCAGAGCCCTGCCAACGCCTCCAAGGTCCGCGCCCTGTTGCTCGCCGGAATCCGTTCGGCACGCCTATGGCGCCAGCTCGGCGGGCACCGCTGGCAGCTAGTGTTCAGCCGCCGCAAACTGCTCGACGAACTCTATCCGTTGTTACGACGTAGTTGAGGAGGTACTGGTCGGCCGAAGATTGCGTTCGGCCGCCCTGTCCGCCTTCGTGTATCATTGCAGCCCTTTTTGTAGTCCGACTGTCCGAGACCTCCTCCCATGCAGCTCTCCTCGCTCACTGCGGTGTCCCCCGTCGATGGCCGCTACGCCGGCAAAACCAGCGCCCTGCGCCCGATCTTCAGCGAATACGGACTCATCCGCTTCCGCGTCATGGTGGAGGTCCGCTGGCTGCAGCGACTGGCAGCCCACAGCGGCATTCCTGAAGTCATGCCCTTCTCCGCCGAGGCCAACGCCCTGCTGAACCAGCTGGCTGAGGACTTCCAGCTGGAGCATGCCGAGCGCGTCAAGGAGATCGAGCGCACCACCAACCACGACGTCAAGGCCGTCGAGTACCTGCTCAAGGAGCAGGCCGGCAAGCTGCCGGAGTTGGCCAAGGTGAATGAATTCATCCATTTCGCCTGCACCAGCGAGGACATCAACAACCTCTCCCACGCCTTGATGCTACGCGAGGGCCGCGATGCCGTGCTGCTGCCGCTGATGCGCCAGATCGCCCAGGCCATCCGCGAGTTGGCGGTGAAGTTCGCCGATGTGCCCATGCTGTCGCGTACCCACGGTCAGCCAGCCTCGCCGACCACCCTCGGCAAGGAACTGGCCAACGTGGTCTATCGCCTCGAACGGCAGATCATCCAGGTCGCCGCCGTGCCGCTCCTGGGCAAGATCAACGGTGCCGTAGGCAATTACAACGCGCACCTGTCGGCCTACCCTGACGTGAATTGGGAAGCCAATGCCCGCGAATTCATTGAAGTTGACCTGGGCTTGGCGTGGAACCCCTACACCACCCAGATCGAACCGCATGACTACATCGCCGAACTGTTCGACGCCATCGCGCGCTTCAACACCATCCTCATCGACTTCGACCGGGACGTCTGGGGCTACATCTCCCTCGGCTACTTCAAACAGAAGACCGTGGCCGGCGAGATCGGCTCCTCGACCATGCCGCATAAAGTCAACCCGATCGACTTCGAGAACTCCGAGGGCAACCTCGGTATTGCCAACGCGCTGCTCCAGCACTTGGCCAGCAAGCTGCCGATCTCCCGCTGGCAGCGCGATCTGACCGACTCCACCGTACTACGCAACCTTGGCGTCGGTTTCGCCCACAGCATCATCGCCTATGAAGCTACCCTTAAGGGAATTAGTAAGTTGGAGCTTAATATTCAACAACTTGCTGAAGATCTGGATGCATGCTGGGAAGTTCTGGCCGAACCGATCCAAACCGTGATGCGCCGCTATGGCGTCGCCAATCCCTACGAGAAGCTCAAGGAATTGACCCGCGGTAAGGGCATCAGCCCCGAAGCGCTCGGGGCCTTCATCGACGCTCTGGATATCCCCACTGCCGCCAAGGCCGAGCTACACAAGCTGACCCCTGCCGGTTACATCGGCAATGCGACCGCCCAGGCCAAGCGCATCTGATTTCGCCTCTTTATCTTCACGCCCGGCAGTGCCGGGCGTTTTTATTTTCAGCTCTCTCTGCAGAGCAAGGGCTTATCTATGACCTCTGATATTCCACTTCAATTTCTAGGCGGCCTCAGCGCACGCGAATTCCTGCGCGACTACTGGCAGAAGAAGCCCCTGCTGATCCGTCAGGCCATCCCCGGCTTCGAAAGCCCCATCTCGCCGGACGAACTGGCTGGCCTGTCGCTCGAGGAAGAAGTCGAATCGCGCCTGATCGTCGAGCACGGCGACCATCCCTGGGAACTTCGCCGCGGCCCGTTCGACGAGGAAACCTACAAGAACCTGCCCGCGCACGACTGGACTCTGCTGGTGCAGGCGGTCGACCAGTTCGTTCCCGAGGTCGCCGAACTGCTGGAAAGCTTCCGCTTCCTGCCCAGTTGGCGGATTGACGATGTGATGATCAGCTATGCCGCTCCCGGAGGCGGCGTAGGACCGCATTACGACAATTACGACGTATTCCTGCTGCAGGGTCACGGCAAGCGGCGCTGGCGGATCGGCCAGATGTGCGACAGCAACAGCCCGTTGCTGAAGCATGCCGATCTGCGCATCCTCGCCGAATTCCAGAGTGGCGAGGAGTGGGTGCTGGAGCCCGGCGACATGCTTTATCTGCCGCCCCGCCTGGCCCACTTCGGCACCGCGGTCGACGATTGCATGACCTATTCGGTGGGCTTCCGTGCCCCCAGTGCGGCCGAAGTACTGACCCATTTCACCGACTTCCTTGCTCAATTCCTACCCGACGAGGAGCGCTACGGCGATCCGGACATCCGCCCCTGCGAGGACCCGTATCAGATCCAACGCGATGCCTTGGAACGCCTCAAGGGCCTGATCCAGGAGCATATGGGCGACGAGCGCCTGCTGCTCACCTGGTTCGGCCAGTTCATGACCGAACCGCGCTACCCGGAATTGATCGCCAGCGTGGAAATGCCTGAGAAGGACTTCCTGGCCAACCTGCAGGAAGGTGGCGTGCTGGTCCGCAACCCCAGCGCCCGCATGGCCTGGTCCGAGGTCGGCGAGGATTTACTGATGTTCGCCAGCGGCCAGAGCCGGCTGCTCCCCGGTCATCTGCGCGAGCTGCTCAAGCTGATCTGCAGCGCCGATGCCCTGCATACAGACAACCTTGCCTTCTGGCTGACCGATGAGGAAGGCCGTCAGCTCCTCTGGAAACTGTTCGTGCTGGGCAGTCTGGAGTTCGCCGATGACTGAGATCCAGGTGCGGATCGCCGACTGGCAAAAGGACAACGCCGACATCCGACGGATCCGCGACAGCGTCTTCATCGCCGAGCAGGCGGTTCCTTCCGAACTGGAGTGGGATAGCGAGGATGCCGAAGCCGTCCATTTTCTCGCTTTTGAAGGCGGATTCGCCGTGGCCACGGCGCGCCTGCTGCGCGACGGACACATCGGCCGTGTTGCGGTTCTCAAGGACTGGCGCGGCCTGAAGATCGGTGACGCCCTGATGCGTGCGGTGATCGCCGAGGCCGAGCGCTGTGGGCTCCACCACCTGACCCTGAGCGCCCAAGTGCATGCCACGCGCTTCTACGAGCGTCTCGGATTCGTCGTGGTCAGCGATGAATACCTCGATGCCGGCATCCCCCATGTGGAAATGATGCGCCAGACCAACTGAGCTTTCTGCGGACGCCCTGCGCACCCTCCCCTGGCGATGGCGCGGGACGTCCTGGACAGAGCTGCAGCCAACCCCACAGACTCTCCCGCCCCGCTCCCCTAGAATGTCGGCATGAATGGTTTCCTGCCGAGTCCCACCCATGAAGATCTGCAGACTGTTTGTCGTGTTGCTGATGCTTTCCGCCACCCAAGCACTGGCCGCCACCAAGATCATCCAGCTGAACTACCGGATGGCCGACGAGCTGCTGCCCATGGCGCAGTCGGTTATCGGTGACGACGGGCGGATCAATGCCTACGGCAACCAACTCATCGTCAATGCCCCGGCGGCGAAGCTCCAGGAACTGCGCGGACTGGTCGAGCAACTGGATACACCGCCCAGGCGCTTGCTGATCAGCGTCGACAGCAGCGAAGCGAAGAACGGCGAGCGGCGTGGCTATGTCGTGGACGACTCGGTCGGCGCCGGCGGTATGGAGATCCAGTCTGGCCGCGGCCAGGTCTACGGCGAGAACCGGGTACGCATTCTGAATCGCAGCACTGACAGCCGGGGCGGCGCCCTTCAACAGATCCAGGCCAATGAAGGCTACCCGGCGCTGATCCAGACCGGCCAGAGCGTGCCGCTGCGCAGTACCCACGTCGGTCCCTACGGACAAGTGTACCGCGAGACCCACTACCGCGATGTCACCCGCGGCACCTACGTTACAGCAAGAATCTCCGGCGAGATCGTGCATATCACCCTCAGCAGCAACAATGATCGACTGGACTCCTCCCGCCCCGGCGTGATCGATGTCCAGACCCTGGAGACCCAAGTTAGCGGACGCCTGGGCGAATGGATCGATCTCGGCAATGCCAGCGAAAGCCATTGGAACGATCGTCAGGGACTGCTGCGCCAACGCTCCGAGTCTACCCAGGAAGAACTGTCCATGCGTCTGAAGGTCGAGACTCTTGAGTGAAGAGCACGCATCATACTTTCGTGTAGTGCGCATAAGATTTCACTACAAATTTATTGACGACAGATTCCACCCTAGGCATGATTTCCTCGCTCCCGCTAACCAGGGGCCCTGGCAAGGGTCTCCGGAGCCTGCTCCAGCCAACCAGCCGAGCTAGCTCTGTGCCTGTACTGCCCACAAGGTTCGACGTTTTACCGCGTGTTGTCCGTATTGATCATCGACTACATGCAGGTTCAGGTGGGAATCAGTGTTCAACCATTTCCAACTTTGAAGGATCGACCATGTCTGCATATCAAAACGAGATCAAGGCCATTGCTGCCCTGAAAGAGAAGTACGGCAGCAGCTGGAGCGCCATCACCCCGGAATACGCCGCTCGCATGCGCATCCAGAACCGCTTCAAGACCGGTCTGGACATTGCAAAATACACCGCAGCCATCATGCGCAAGGACATGGCCGAGTACGACGCCGACTCGTCCGTCTATACCCAATCCCTGGGCTGCTGGCATGGCTTCATCGGGCAGCAGAAGCTGATCTCCATCAAGAAGCACCTGAAGACCACCAACAAGCGCTACCTGTACCTGTCCGGCTGGATGGTTGCCGCCCTGCGCTCCGACTTCGGCCCGCTGCCCGACCAGTCCATGCACGAGAAGACTGCCGTCTCCTCGCTTATCGAAGAGTTGTACACTTTCCTGCGCCAGGCCGACGCCCGCGAACTGGACCTGCTGTTCAACGCTCTGGACGACGCCCGCAACGCTGGCGACAAGGCCAAGGAAGCTGAAATCCAGGCTCAGATCGACAACTTCGAAACCCATGTGGTACCGATCATCGCCGACATCGACGCCGGCTTCGGTAACGCCGAGGCGACCTACCTGCTGGCCAAGCGGATGATCGAAGCCGGTGCCTGCTGCATCCAGATCGAGAATCAGGTTTCCGACGAGAAGCAGTGCGGCCACCAGGATGGCAAGGTGACCGTTCCGCACGAGGACTTCCTCGCCAAAATCAACGCTGTTCGCTACGCATTCCTCGAACTGGGCGTGAATGACGGCGTGATCGTCGCCCGTACCGACTCCTTGGGTGCCGGCCTGACCAAGCAGATCGCCGTGACCCGCGAAGAAGGCGACCTGGGCGACAAGTACAATTCCTTCCTGGACTGCGAAGAAATCAGCCCGGCCGAGATGAAGAACGGCGACGTGGTGCTGAACCGTAACGGCAAGCTGCTGCGTCCGAAGCGTCTGGCCAGCGGTCTGTTCCAGTTCCGCAAGGGCACCGGCGAAGACCGTTGCGTGCTGGACAGCATCACCTCCCTGCAGAACGGCGCCGACCTGCTGTGGATCGAAACCGAGAAGCCGCACGTTGGCCAGATCAAGGGTATGGTTGACCGCATCCGCGAAGTCATCCCGAACGCCAAGCTGGTGTACAACAACAGCCCGTCCTTCAACTGGACCCTGAACTTCCGTCAGCAGGTGTTCGATGCCATGGTTGCCGAAGGCAAGGACGTGTCCGCCTACGATCGCGCCAAGCTTATGAGCGTCGAGTACGACAACACCGAGCTGGCCCAGATCGCCGACGAAAAGATCCGCACCTTCCAGCGCGACGGTTCGGCTCAGGCTGGCATCTTCCACCACCTGATCACCCTGCCGACCTACCACACTGCCGCGCTGTCCACCGACAACCTGGCCAAGGGCTACTTCGCCGAAGAAGGCATGCTGGCCTACGTGAAGGGCGTGCAGCGTCAGGAACTCCGTCAGGGCATCGCCTGCGTCAAGCACCAGAACATGGCTGGCTCCGACATCGGCGACAACCACAAGGAATACTTCGCGGGTGAAGCAGCCCTGAAGGCTGGTGGCAAGGACAACACCATGAACCAGTTCCACTGATCGGAACCCGTTCGCACCTAGCGTGACCCCTGACATCCCCCAGCTTTGCCGGGGGATGTTTTTTTGCCTCTGTTACGCGACGAAAGTCCGCGCGCCCTCCCCTCACTGTCACTCTCTTGTCGTACACACCCTTTAGGTTCGTCTCCGTTCGACCCCCCCTAAACGGAGCTATCTCGTGACGACCGACAAAGACACCGCCCTGTTCGGCGATGGCGACGAAGTACCCAGCAATCACTCGGGCAATCCGCACATGAACGACCTGATCGAAGGCATCGGCCGTCGTCAGGTGATTGCCGGTGGAATGGCCATGGGCATGCTGGCCTTCCTCGGTGTGGCCATGCCGCGCAGCGGCGATGCCGGAGAGGCCAACGGCCTGCTCAAGCGGCCCAGCCGCCTGCCGTT